>NZ_JACJSC010000015.1 GCF_014697575.1 Planktothrix sp. FACHB-1365
TCTTGAATTTGGGATATCCAGATTTAAGTTTAAAGAAGCGTTGAAAGGCTAAATCAACTCGTTTAACAGTATCTTGTAATGCGTGGCTACCAAGTTCCTTATAATCTGTCCAGAATTCTTTGAATTCGGGTAAACAATTCTGTTGGTCAACATAACTGACCGACTTATTGAATCGCTTATAAGATGTTTTCCGATGTTCCACGCAAGCGTTGTATAAAGCACAATGTAGCTTTCTCCAATAGTGCATTTTATTGGCTTGCGTTTGAGTTGGATAAAGTCGGAAAGTTACTCGTTTAGTAGCCATAACATATCGACCTTCTGTTATATTTATGGTTACTTATTATATAATACATTACTCTTTTTAGGGGCGCACCAATTGAGATTCTCAAAAAATACATCCAAAACCAAGCAAGTCCCTAGAAATCGCTATCCTTCCCCACCCCGCTTCGCGCTTGGGTGGGGACTGCCGCTCAAATCGTTCATTACAATTAAAGCGTTTTGTCAACACGGATGATTTACTTGTCCCATCCCATAAACCTATTTGATCCTTGCTCAACCATTTCTTTAATTTCTACAAGATTAGCGATCGCAATTTAACAAAACCTTAACTTAAAATCTGGTTAAATGCTGAATGGCTTAACTTGTTAAACCTTAATTGAATTCATCTTAGGATTATTGTTAAGTTATTATAATCATTTTTCTCAAATCCTTTTGTTTTTTAAAAGATTGTCAGGGAATCTTGATATTTTATTGAAAATATTTCTCAAATAGTTGACGACAGCATGGGGGTTCTGGTAAATTTAGAAAATACCGCTCAAGGGGTTATTCTGTCTATTTGCTAAAATAAAGGCTATAAGTCCTATTCTTTCGTAAAATATCTGGATTTCCTGACTCAATTTCTGCCTTACGAGCTATCAATTTTGGGGATAAATCCTTCAGCGACTAAGAGGGGAATTGACAAAATTACCAATTTATGCAATTAGACAGGAAGGGAAGAGGTGATTTTAAAATAACTGGGTGTTTCCGTCTCTAACTCTAATTAAGTCTGACTTAATCTAAACTAATTTGAGAACCCCAAATATTTTGAGGAAGAAATGCTCGATCTAAGGGAATAGAAGCAACGGGTTCTGTGAGGGTAAAGGTTCCTGATTCAATCCATTTTTTTAACTCTTGGGCAATTTCACGAGAACGAGAAATACTGGCTACAGGTGCAGTTCTGACCATTTTTCCATCAATAGAAATTTTGCCTTTTTTCAGTTGACTATAGGAAACTAAACCAAAGGTGGGACGAACCCGTCGAGGAATGGCAAAATCCACGACGGGTGCAACAATATCTTGATCAGAAACTGCACAACGAGCAATCACATCTGCATTCAAAACGGGTAAAGGTATCCCCACCCCCAACATTAATGAAGGGCCATAATTTTTAAAATAGCAACCTCTGACCCAATAAGGATTCATTTGTTTTGCATCTCCAATTAACGCTAACGTTGCAGCCGGGCCGATGGGGGTGCGATTGTCTAGGCGTTTTTGTAGGGGAAAATGTTGAGTTCCTTCCCAAGTAATATAGCCAATTCCGCCTCCTAAAAAAATCCGAGTCCCAATTCCAATCACTTGTAAATCAGGATCATTAATTAAGGGAGAAATTGCACCCGGATTAGAATAAACCGCATTTCCTAAATAGGGTTGCAGGGGGCCTAAATAAGTATAAAGCGGGCGATCGCCACCATTAACTCCAACAATAAAATTTTGATAGAGATTGCGAGGATTGAATAAATAAAATTGGTTAATCGTATCACGGGTAATTGTGGTTTCAAAAGAACTTCGGGGATAACAATCAGAAACCACTCCTGATGCTTTGAGATGCACTGATTTTCCTGCAATTAAATCTTCAATCACATGACCCCCCCCTTGTTCATTTCCCTCTTCCCCATCTTCCATCATTTGACTCGCGCCCAGATATAAATCAACGGAACCAAAGCCACTATAGGCAAGAACCCCATTTAACCAACAGGTTTTAATATTAATCGGGGGATCGGTATGACCTAAATTAATCACCGCGCCAGAGGCTTCCATCGGTTCAAAAGTTCCTGTGGTAATCACATCAACTTCTTGAGCAATTTGGGGAATAGTATCGGGGGTGACTTTAGCTTTGAGTTCCTCCACTGTCCAAACAACAGCACGCTTCTGAAGAATTTTATCGTTAATTTCAGCAATAGTTTTCATTAAATTTTGACACCCCTTTAATTCTATTGTTTATGTTTCGTCGTTTTCAATTGTCGGAAATTATTGTTTCCAGTGATCCAGAATATCTCGAATTAGGATTTCTTGCACTAAAACTTGTCCCACAACCGTTAACGGTAAGGCTAAAAGTAAACCCAGGAAGCCAAAAAAGGTCAGGAAAAAGCCTTGGGAGAGTAACGTAATTGCAGGTAAGAGGGAAACTTGTTGCGCCATAAGATAGGGCATTAAAAAATTGCTTTCCGCTTGTTGAATCAGAAAATATAAAATAAAAACAAACCCGGCTTTCCAAGGATCTTCTAATAAAGCAATCGCCATCGGAGGAATCACACTCAAAGTCGGCCCAATATTGGGAATTAAGTTGAGTAATCCTGCTAATATAGCATTGGCAAAGGCTAACGGAACTTGTAAGACTAAAAGCCCTGCTAAACTACAAACCGCCACAACACTCATATCAATTAAAGCTCCAACAACCCATAGTCCTAACGCTATTTCACATTGATCTAAAATCCCATTCATGCGTTGACGGTAAAAGGAAGGGATGAGTTGAATAAATGCTCGGCGATAAGCCATAGGATCAGCTAATAGCATGATTGTTAAAACTAGAATTAATAAAAAGCCGAGAAGTCCTCCTAATGTATTTCCTACAAAAGCCCCAACGCCTCCAATTAAAGGATTTCCGATGCGTTGTACTTGTTGAATCAAGGCATTGATTTGTAAATTAACCTGAAATAAATTTTGCCAAAAATCGCCAGGGAGTTGCGTTTTTAAGTAATTAATCCAAAGATTTAGCCGTTGTAATCCTCGTTCTAACCCTCTCGGAACTCGTGTAGCGAGTTCTTGTAATTGGTCAAATAAAGGCGGAACAACTAACAAGAATATCGTTATAAACCCTAAAATTAGTAAACTAATTGAGAAGAATACCGCCCAAGATCGTTTTATTCCAAAGCGTTGTATCCATCGAGCTAATTTATTCAGGGCGGTTGCTAAAACAATCGCAGCAAAAACAAGTAATAAAGCTTGTCGAACTTGCCAAAGGATATAGATGGCACAGAGAATTGCGCTAAAACCGAACCATTGCCCTAGTGTCACAGGATAAATAGGATGAGTTTAAATGCTAATTATATCTAAGGGGAGGCTCCTATCAATCCCCCTTAGAGCGGGTGAGTGTGCTGGTGTGGTTCTCTCTTTGGGTGCGACGCATTTTTTCATATTATAAAAGATGCGATCGCTAATTTGATTAATTTTGATTAGCAAATCTCGCTCAGAGTTCCTCACGAGATAATTGTATTAACAACGGTAAAAACTCTGGGGGCGAGAGAGACACTAAAGGTTCAATAATAATTGGCACGTCTCTACAGGCAAATATATTGTATGATGGATTTAAACTCGGTGATTCTGGTCAGGATTTGCAGTTTTTATTCATTATCAATTATGGCAAAACTCAACATTGAAAATTTACCGGATGATTTAATCCAGCAACTTAAAATTCTAGCGCACCAAAATCATCAAACCCTAAATGAACAAGTGATCAATTTATTAAAACAAGCAATACACAAACCTCAACCTCCTCTCAAGTTCCTCATTTCCCCTGAAACGGACAATACTTGGGAAGAACGCCGTCAAGCTATTCCTGATGTTTTAGCAAAAATTCAAGCGCGATTAGAACAGCGTCAGAAGCTTTCTGTTCAGAAACTCGATAGTACAATGTTACTTCGAGAGGATAGGAATAGATGAATTCCCCGTTACGGTGTGTGATTGATGCCAGTGTCGCCATTAAGCAATTTGTTCCAGATCCTTTATCATCCCAAGTTTTTCAACTTTTTGCCCATTTAGGTACGGCTGAAACAGAATTTTTTATTCCTGATTTGTTTTATATCGAAATCGCTAATATTCTTTGGAAATATGTCCGTGCAGGGCTTTATGCAGCCGGGGATGTTCCTATCGATTTAGCTAATCTCAAACAAATACCGTTGCACGTTGTTTCAATGGCTGAGTTAATGGAAGACGCTTTTAATATTGCTATAACCTATGGAATTTCTGCTTATTATGGCTCCTATGTTGCTCTGTCAAAACGGGTAAATGCACCCTTATTGACCTTAGACAAAAAGTTAGTCAATACCTTAGCTAATACTTCATACAATGTACGTTTATTTAATGATTTTTTAATTCCACCTAGTTCATAATTCCTCCGTTGCAAGTTTGACAGGGGTTTGTATCAGGGTTCCTCCAAGGGAGAAGGGAAAAACCCATCCCCTAGTTTGTGATTTTTTGCTATTTTTTGTCCAACTATTCTGGCTGTTGAGAATGTTGTCTCATCCGCCAACTCAATAGCACTGCTAAAATCACCGAAGGTAAGCAAACGGTAATAGCAGCCAGAATTGAAGATTCAGGAACCGACAGCAAAGGGCCAACAAACTTGATAAACACCGATAGTCCTAGGGACAAGATTAGAACTTTGAGTAAAAATGTACTTTTGTTATCCATAGAGGGCATTGTATAAAGAGAGAGGGTGCAATGATATAGACACTACTTGTCAGTGTTATAACTGGATAGAAACCAAGTTTCTCAACAAAACATCAGGATGGAATTACTAGAATCCAGGTCAGAAACCTGGTTTCTTTAGGATCGCAACTTTACAGTTTACCGTTTATTGTGGAATTTAAAAACACCCATGCAGAACCAAAAGCCTGAATTATTAGAAAAAATTCGTCAACAGTTTGATTCAGCACCCTATCCTAGAATTCCGTTAGAACAATCACCTAAAACCGAATATGAATTGCTATTTATCCATAATTTAGTCACTTCCTATTATTTAAGATATCAGAAAGTGATTAATACAGAAGGTAAAATGATTTTAGATGCTGGGTGTGGAACTGGATATAAATCTTTAGTGTTAGCAGAAGCAAATCCAGGGGCTAAAATTGTGGGGATTGATATTTCCGAACAATCGATTGAACTAGCGAAACAGCGTTTAAAATATCATGGGTTTGACAATGCCGAATTTTATGTATTGTCTATAGAAGACTTGCCTCAACTGGGGTATGAGTTTGATTATATTAATGCGGATGAGGTGCTTTATTTATTGCCTGATATTGCCAGGGCATTAAAGGCGATGAAGTCGGTTTTGAAACTGGATGGTATGATTAGAACTAATCTCCACAGTTTATACAGACGTTTTAATTTATTGAAAGCCCAGTCCCTTTTTAAACTCATGGGGTTAACGGAAGGAACCCCTGGGGAAATGGAAATAACGATAGCTAGGGAGACCATTCAATCTTTAAAAAATCAAGTATTATTTAAATCCCAAGCTTGGGAAAAAGGATTACAACATCATGACGAATGGGTTTTAATGAATTACTTTTTAAAAGGAGATAAAGGTTTTACAATTCCTGAAGTATTTGAAATGTTAAAAATAGCAGGGTTAGAGATCATAAAAATGGTCAACTGGCGACAGTGGGAACCCTTAGATTTATTTGAAGATCCTGAAAATTTACCGGCTTTTTTAGCCCTGAGTTTGCCCGAATTGTCTATCGAAGAACGCTTACATTTCTATGAATTGTTACATCCGATTCATCGCTTATTGGATTTTTGGTGTGGTCATCCGCTTGAGACAACTACTGTAGATATTTCCGACTGGACACAAACTGACTGGGAAACCGCAACGGTTTATTTACATCCCCAGTTAAAAACTGACCCAGCAAAGCAAGACCTGATTGACTGTATTCGCAGCCATCGACCTTATGAAATTAGTCAGTATGTCAAGTTAGCGACCCTTGTTCCTATCTACATTGAGAGTTTTCGGGCGGGCTGTTTGTTACCGTTGTGGGAGGGAAAACAACCTATGATGTCTTTAGTGGAGCGATGGAAGCAAATCCAACCTGTAGACCCTGTTACCTTAGAATTAATCAGTGATCAGATGGCTTTTGAGCAAGTGAAAGAATTACTCCGTGATCTGGAACCGTTTTTGTATATTCTATTAGAGCGATCGCTTTAAAATGAATAAAAAAACAGTTCCTATCTGAACTCCCGCTCAGGGAAATGACCAAGTTTTTAGATGTATCTCAGGAAAAAGCCCTGATCTCGACTACTATAATTCATAGAAAAAACCCTTATGGAAAATCAAGATCCTGAATTATTAGAAAAAATTCGTCAACAGTTTGATTCAGCCCCCTATCCTAAAACTCCGTTAGAACAATCGCCTAAAACTGATTATGAGTTACTGTATATTCATAATTTAGTTACGCCTTATTATTTAAAATATCAGAAAGTTACTAATACAGAAGGTAAAATCATTTTAGATGCAGGCTGTGGAACCGGATATAAATCCTTAGTATTAGCAGAAGCAAACCCAGGGGCTAAAATTGTGGGGATTGATATTTCTGAACAATCGATTGAACTGGCGAAGCAGCGTTTAAAATATCAGGGTTTTGACAATGCCGAATTTTATGTATTGTCGATACAAGATTTACCTGAATTGGAGTATGAGTTTGATTATATTAATAATGATGAATCTCTCTATTTATTCCCTGATATTACAGTACCTTTGAAGGCGATGAAATCGGTTCTTAAGCCAGAGGGAATGATTAGAACAAATCTTCATAGTGCATTTCAGCGAGTTAATTACTTTCGGGCTCAATCCTTATTCAACATGATGGGATTAATGAATGAAAACCCGACGGAGTTAGAAATTCATTTCACGGGTGAACTCATGCAAGCTTTGAAAAATCAAGTTTTATTAAAGTCCCAAACCTATAATCTTGAAAAAATAAATGAACAAGAATGGGTTTTAATGAACTATTTATTTCAGGGAGATAAAGGTTATATAATTCCTGATTTGTTTTCAGCGTTGAGAACGGTTAACTTAGAGTTGATTAGCATGGTTCGTTGGCGACAGTGGGAACCCTTAGATTTATTTGAAGATCCTGAAAATTTACCGGCTTTTTTAGCACTGAGTTTGCCCGAATTGTCTATCGAAGAACGCTTACATTTCTATGAATTGTTACATCCGATTCATCGCTTATTGGATTTTTGGTGTGGTCATCCGCTTGAGACAACTACTGTAGATATTTCCGACTGGACACAAACTGACTGGGAAACCGCAACGGTTTATTTACATCCCCAGTTAAAAACTGACCCAGCAAAGCAAGACCTGATTGACTGTATTCGCAGCCATCGACCTTATGAAATTAGTCAGTATGTCAAGTTAGCGACCCTTGTTCCTATCTACATTGAGAGTTTTCGGGCGGGCTGTTTGTTACCGTTGTGGGAGGGAAAACAACCTATGATGTCTTTAGTGGAGCGATGGAAGCAAATCCAACCTGTAGACCCTGTTACCTTAGAATTAATCAGTGATCAGATGGCTTTTGAGCAAGTGAAAGAATTACTCCGTGATCTGGAACCGTTTTTGTATATTCTATTAGAACGATCGCTTTAAAATGAATAAAAAAACAGTTCCTATCTGAACTCCCGCTCAGGGAAATGACCAAGTTTTTAGATGTATCTCAGGAAAAAGCCCTGATCTCGACTACTATAATTCATAGAAAAAACCCTTATGGAAAATCAAGATCCTGAATTATTAGAAAAAATTCGTCAACAGTTTGATTCAGCCCCCTATCCTAAAACTCCGTTAGAACAATCGCCTAAAACTGATTATGAGTTACTGTATATTCATAATTTAGTTACGCCTTATTATTTAAAATATCAGAAAGTTACTAATACAGAAGGTAAAATCATTTTAGATGCAGGCTGTGGAACCGGATATAAATCCTTAGTATTAGCAGAAGCAAACCCAGGGGCTAAAATTGTGGGGATTGATATTTCTGAACAATCGATTGAACTGGCGAAGCAGCGTTTAAAATATCAGGGTTTTGACAATGCCGAATTTTATGTATTGTCGATAGAAGACTTACCTCAACTGGGGTATGAGTTTGATTATATTAATGCAGATGAGGTGCTTTATCTATGCCCAAATTTATTCAATGCGATGCAAGGCATAAAACAAGTTTTAAAACCCCAGGGTATTATTCGGGCAAATCTTCATAGTTTATATCAAAGGGTCGGTTATTTTAGGGCGCAATCTCTGTTTAAACTCATGGGAATCATGGATGAACCTTCTCAGGAATTCAAGGCAGAAATAGCTAAAGAAACAATAGACTCCATCAAAGATGAAGTGGTATTAAAAACACAAACTTGGAATAGTCCAGATTATAAAAATCAAGAATGGTTGCTGGCTAATTATTTACTTCAAGGGGATAAAGGCTATACAATCCCAGAGGTTTTTGCCGTTTTGAAGGCGACTGATTTACAATTGATCAGTATGGTGAAATGGCGACAATGGCAGTTACTCGACTTATTTAAAGAGCCTGATAACTTACCAGCCTTTCTAGCCTTCAGTTTATCCGAAATTTCGATCGAGGAACAACTACATTTATTTGAATTAATTCACCCCGTCCATCGGTTATTAGATTTTTGGTGTGGCCATTGTGATCAGGAGTGGATTCTCCCGGTGTCTGAATGGACTGAAGCTGATTGGCAAACTGCACGGGTTCATTTACATCCCCAACTCAGAACCAATCAAGCCAAAGCAGACTTAATGGAATGTATTCAGACCCATAGACCTTATGAAATTAGCCAATATGTGAAGCTACCTACTCACATACCCATCACCCTTGAGAGTAGTCATGCAGCCTGTTTACTGCCATTATGGGATGGAGAACAGACGGTGATCTCCCTGGCAGAACGGTGGCAACAAATCTATCCTATTGATCCTATTACCCTAGAACCGATTACTGTCCAGAGGGCACTGCAACAGATCAAAGAAGTCCTCATCACCCTGGATGCCTTTCTGTATGTGCTTCTCGAGCATTCCGGGTAAAATAAAAAAAAATTTTGTAGGGGTGATATGAAAGGTTGAGAGAGTGGGTAAGTTAGAACTACCAGATAAAAAGTTAAGCATCCCCCAAAGAGGAGAAAAACTATGAAGACTGAATTTAAAGCGAAATTCCTGCAATACGTTGCTAATAGAAAAAAAGAAGAAGGTTTCACCTTAATTGAATTGTTAGTTGTTATTATCATTATCGGTATTCTGGCTGCTATTGCTTTACCTTCCTTCCTCAGCCAAGCTAACAAAGCCAAACAATCTGAAGGGAAACAATATATTTCTTCTATTAACAAAGGTCAGCAAGCCTACTTTGTTGAAAATAATGGTTTTGGATCTGATGTCACGCAACTGGGAATTGGCCTCAAGACACAAACCTCTAACTATGTTTATACAATTAGTGCGACTACAGCGAGTAACGTCGGTAGTCTGGCTTCACCGATTAACACTACAGCTTTGAAAGGTTATGCGGGTGGTGTTGGATTAGTCCTGGTTGCAGGCAGTGATGCCAAGACCGCTCAGAGTGTACTTTGTGAAACGACCGTCCCTGGAACACCTGTTGCTACGACCAATGATGGCACTGTCGTAGGTTGTGCAGCTACCATGACCGTCGTGACGAAATAGTAACTGTCAGTTTCAAGGAATTTCCTTGTTAAAAACAATAAGCAGGTGGAGTTGTTATTTCTACCTGCTTTGTTGTATGTATTTTTTAAATGATAAAATAGGATGATATGGTTGCTCAAGATTTACGATCTATGACCTCGGATTGGCAAGAAAAAGCTGAACAATTGTTATTAAAAAATAATTATACTGAGGCTGAAAAGCTCTATGAACAAGCGATTGAAATCCAACCAGAAATAAAATCTTACTATTGGTATTTAGGATTGGTGTTGCTATTGCAGGGGCAAGAAGCAGAGGCACAAACCACTTGGTTATTTGGGATGGCTGATGGGGAGCCAGAAGAGATAGAGGAATGGACTCAAGAATTAATTCAAGTTTTGGAAACCGAAGCCGAGCGACAACGCTTAGAATTAGAAGACTATGGGGTAGCTTGGGCAATTCGACAACATATCCGAGAAATTAAGCCGACAGATATTAATAATTTACTGCATTTAACCGGATTATCAATCTGTTTACGAACCTACACCGGTCGAGAACCGATTGAATTAGGTTTGCTGGAGTTGCTCAAACAAGAATCCGCAACGGTAGATTCCGACTTATTACTCCAAGTGATTAAAAGTGTTGTAGATAGTGCTCCCTTACTCACTTCATCCCTCAATTTAACAGAAGCCAGTTTAGTTCATATTCAGGATACCGATATCTTTATTAATCAGCTGATCATTCCTTTTGTCTATAAAATGGCTCACTCAGCCAAACAACCTAGTACCGCAGCAAATTTTGCTGAACTGGGTTTGCGTTTAGCTCCTGAACATCCTGAATTACTCTGTTTTAGTGCTTCTGTATATCAAGATAGCAACCGTTTTGACCAGGGAATACAAGCCGCTAAACTCTATTTTTCTATAACTACAAATTTAGCCGCAAAATTTTTTGCCATCCACCTCATTATTCGGGGATTGATGAGTGCTGGAGGCTACTGGAAAGAATTTGCTGAAGCCACTGAACAACAAAAAGACTTGTTAAAAGTGTTACTAGAGGAACAGCCAACCGATTTATCACAAGTTGAGACGATTAGATTATTTAATACCATGTTTTTTTCCCCTTACTTTGAAGATAATCCTCAAGAAAATACCAGGCTAAGAAGTGAAGTTTCTAAACTGGCTCAATTAAACATAGAAAACTATGCTAAGGAACAAGTAGAACGATATCGCCACCGACAAACTACCCGTTTCCACCAGCCTGCTGTTGAACGACGCTTAAAAATCGGATATATTTCCCATTGTTTTCGTACCCATTCCGTGGGGTGGCTGGCGCGGTGGTTATTTCAATATCATAACAAAGAGAAGTTTGAAATTTTTGGTTATTTTATTTGTTACGATCATTATAATTACAATCAAGTACAAAATTGGTATGTTAATAATATTGAAAACGTTCGTAAATTAGAGTTCAGTGGTCTGGAAGCAGCAGACAAAATTGATGAAGATGAAATTGATATTTTAATTGATCTTGATAGTCTGACTTTGACAACAACTGCTGAGGCTATGGCCGTTAAACCTGCACCGGTGCAAGTAACTTGGCTAGGATGGGATGCGTCTGAAATCCCCACTATTGATTATTATATTGCTGACCCTTATGTGTTAGCTGAAGAGGCTCAAAGTTATTACAGTGAAAAAATTTGGCGTCTCCCTCAAACTTATCTCGCTGTTGATGGCTTTGAAGTGGGTCTTCCTAATGTTCGCCGAGATCAGTTGGATATTCCCAGTGATGCTATTATTTATTTTACGGCTCAACGGGGATATAAATATCATCCTCACACCGCCCAATTACAATTAGAAATTCTCAAAGCTGTTCCTAATAGTTATTTTATTATTAAAGGAGTAGCCGATCAAAAATCACTCAAAACATTTTATGCTGAAATTGCAGAATCAGTTGGGGTAGATTGCGATCGCTTAAAACTACTCCCGCCGTCACCCACAGAAGCCATCCATCGAGCTAATTTAGCCATTGCTGATGTGGTACTGGATACTTACCCTTATAATGGGGCGACAACCACGATGGAAACTCTGTGGATGGGGATTCCCATGGTAACAAGAGTGGGGCAACAATTTTCAGCCCGAAATAGTTATACAATGATGATCAATGCCGGAATTACAGAGGGAATTGCTTGGACAGATGAAGAGTATATAGAATGGGGTATTAAGTTAGGAACCGATGAAGATTTACGAAGTGAAATTGCTTGGAAATTGATCAAAAATAGACAAACGGCTCCGTTGTGGAATGGGAAACAGTTTACTCGTGAAATGGAGAATGCTTATGAACAGATGTGGTTAAATTATATTGAGAAGAAAACTTAAATCTATAATTTTTGGTTAAAAAATTGATAGTAGGGGCGAGGCGGGCCTCTCCCCTACAAAGGAATTGAGGTATTTTTCAGGACTAATAAATCTGTTAATTTTTTACTTAAACTACTCCAATGAATTTACTGAATGGGAATCAACAAGCGATTAAATATCTGGAAACAGGGGATTATGTTTCCGCTATCAATCATTATGAAGAACTCATTAATACTCAACCCGAAATCAAGTCCTATTACTGGGATTTGGGTTTATTATTGTTGCTACAAGGACAGGAAGTTGAAGCCCAAACAACTTGGTTAGTAGCAATGGCGGAGGGAGAACCTGAAGAAATTGAACAGTGGACCAAAGAATTAATTCAAGTTTTAGAAACGGAAGCTGAACGCCAACAGCTAATATTAGAAGATCATACAAAAGCCTGGGTAATTCGCCAGCATATTCGGGAAATTGATCCCACATATATTAACAATTTATTGCATTTAGTTAAATTATCTGCTATAGGTCAAACCTATACCGGTGAAGAACTGATTGAATGGGGAATTTTGGATTTACTTAAATCCGATCCAATTCCAACAACAGACATTAATCCCGAACTTTTACTTCAAGTTTTAGATAAAATTTGCCAGCAAGCACCTCAACATCCTTTATCATACCAATTTGCTGAAACTTGTCTTAATTATATTACCGATATTCAATCTTATCTCAATTTTTTAATTCCATTTATTTATAGATTAGCTTACTCTCGACATCAAACAAATCTCTCGATTAAATTTACAGAGCTAGGGTTAAGATTAAACCCTAAACATCCTGAATTACTTCGATGTATGTCTATGTTTTATCAAGATATTCGGGAATATTCCAAAGGAATAGAATCGGCGGAGTATTGTTACTCGATGGCGGAAGATTTCCCTGATCAAGTTTATGCGAGATTTTTATTACTTCGAGGTTTAATGAGTGCAGGTGGACGCTGGAAAGAAGTCTGCTCGGTGATGGAAGATTACCACTCTCTGTTGACTCGGTTAGTCACAGAAAAGCCAACTTTCTTCTATGATTTAACAGTGGGTTGTTTTACCACAACTTTTTTCTTTCCCTATTTTCAAGATAAAATTCAAGAAAATTTATTGATTCGGCGCGAAGTGTCGCAATTTCTTCAGTCGAATATAGAACGTCAAATTCCGCAGGTCGTAGAACAATGTCGTCAATGGAAATCTCGCCCTAAAACCTTGATATCTGCCGAAAAAGCTCTAAAAATTGGCTATGTTTCTCATTGTTTACGCAGTCACTCTGTTGGTTGGTTAACCCGGAGTTTATTTGAACACCATGATCGAGAAAAATTTGTTATTCATACCTATTTATTGGCAGCTTTAGATAAACCAGATGAATTGCAAAACTGGTATCTTAACAAGAGCGATAAAACCCATCAATTAGGGTTAGAGGGAAGGGAAGTCGCCCAAAAAATTTATGAAGATGAAATTGATATTTTAGTTGATCTTGATAGCTTAACTTTAAGCTCTGCTTGTGAAACCTTGGTAATTAAACCAGCACCCATTCAAGTGACTTGGTTAGGTTGGGACGGGTCTGAAATTCCATCTATTGACTATTTTATTGCTGACCCTTATGTATTACCTGAAGAAGCTCAAAATTACTACAGTGAAAAAATTTGGCGTTTACCTCAAACCTATATTGCTGTTGATGGTTTTGAAGTAGCTGTTTCTAATATTCGTCGAGATCAGTTAGATATTCCTAATGATGCTATTATTTATTTTACGGCTCAACGAGGATATAAATATCATCCAGATACGGCTAGATTACAGTTACAAATTTTGAAAGAAGTTCCTAATAGTTATTTCCTAATTAAAGGCATGGCGGATCAAGAGTCTTTGAAAACCTTTTATGCTGAAATTGCTGACTCTGTGGGGGTAGATTGCGATCGCTTAAAATTACTACCCTTATCAGCCACAGAAGCCATTCATCGTGCTAATTTAGCCATTGCTGATGTGGTACTCGATACCTACCCTTATAATGGCGCAACAACTACGATGGAAACCCTATGGATGGGGATTCCATTGGTAACAAGAGTGGGACAACAATTTTCAGCAAGAAATAGTTACACCATGATGATGAATGCGGGAATTAAAGAAGGAATTGCCTGGACAGATGAGGAATATGTGGAATGGGGAATTAAGTTAGGAAAAGATGAGAATTTACGCCAAGGAATTGCTTGGAAATTAAGAAAAAATAGACAGACTGCTCCGTTGTGGAATGCAAAACAATTTACCCTAGAAATGGAAAATGCTTATCAAAAAATGTGGCAGAAATATATTGACGGAAAGAATTAATTCAACGATAGCAGGATTTTTTGTAACCTAGTTAACAGCAAATCATTGTATTGTGGTAGGTTGTACATTTATATCAGTTCAATATGGCAAAAGTATCTCCTCAAACTTTGACAATTATTTTCAACCTGCAACGACGTTTAGTTGAACTGATCGATCAAGCAAAAACAGCCGAGTATAATTTGTTTGAAGCTTATGGTGAGACGGAGGAAACAATTCCAGAATTGGAACAATTACAAAATGGCGCAGAACGCCTGAGAAATCCTTATTCTCGTCTAGCTACTCTGACATTAGCGATCGCTGAGGCTCAACCTATTGCTCCTACTGCTATGATCAATTTATTGAGTCAAACTATTGAACAAGCTTCAACAACGGCTGATGCGGTGGAAGCAACCACTCAAGAAAGTAAAAGTATCTGGAACCTACCATGAATAAACCACACACAATACCTGATGCAGAGACAAGAGCGCGTTCTGTTGCGAACTGGCGAGAAGCTATTCGCAAAATTGACGCTGTTACCCTTGCACTGGATGAATTAATTGCTATGGTGGAAGAACATAACCGTCACAGTCCACTAACTTTATACCGATTAGCTAAATGTAAGGGTGAAGCGGTGGAACAAAAAAGTGAGACTTGATGTTAAAAAATACTTTTTGAAAAAGTCAGCCATGAAATCTATTTCGGTCGTAGAGACGTTGCATACAATGTCTCTACGACCAGTTTTAAAAGGTTTGTAAAGGCAAGTTTTTAGTGTTCTAAATCATAAATTGGGATGATTTCTGCACCGACAGATGCGATCGCTTCTTGATTTTCCTGCTCTAATTTAATTCGACCCGTTAAATGCGAAACTAGAGCCTGCCATTGTATCGGACTTAATTGCCCAATTAGCGCAATTTCAGGCCCTTCATCAATCTCTAATTCTTCTTCCATAAGTAAATTTATGGCGATGCTTGAAAGAATTAAATTTGCAGTCTCATCTGAATTATTACTATTATCAATCAGTATAGTAATCTGTTCTTTATGGGGATGAGTGATCAAACTCTTTATAATTTGTTTTAACTCAGCTGTTAAAGATATTTCTGACTGAGACCAATCAGGAAAAATAACTAAATTACGATCTCTAAGGGGTAGATTAATTTGAGGTTCAGTTATGGATAAGTTGCAAATTTCTAACCTGTCGTTGTGATTTTGTTGATAAGCAATAACTGTTTCTAAGAAACGTAATGCCGTTGGAACAGGACTATAATGTTCAATCGCCCACTGACGACCTTCTGTTGAAATTTTTTCTAATATTTGAGGTTCATTGATAATTCGATCAACTGTTGCTTGAAGGTTATCAAGATCAATACCGATATAATGTCGCCAGTTTTCTGGCTTTACGGGTAAATTAACACCATATTTATCAAAATCGACATGAAAGGTAACGCATCCAGCCGCTAAAGATTCCCAAAATCTCCAACTATCCCACCACTCTACTCGTGGCTCGTTGGTATAGGAATTTATGGCAATACAACCTCCGAAAGAGGCACAAGCAATGGTTGATGTTAAACGTTGATAATAGCTAGGATAATGCCGTTTATCGGTTTGCAGCCAGTGTAAATAGTCATAACTATCTTGAGGGGGTTCATCAAAATCATCAATGGATATATCAATGGGTAAAACTGTTTGTAACAAAGGTAAAAACTGATCAATGGCTATCTGTCTTAACGGATAATCAAAGGTTAAAATCCCTTTTTCGATAGTGAACAAACCTACATCAGATTTAAAGCTTCCATTAGAAATAACAACTTGATTCGGATTCACTCTAAAGTTAACAATTGTTTTTTTGGATCTTTCAATAAAGGATTGATTCTGATTGGTCACCTCTAAAATTCGGTTAGAAATCCCAAAACACCAAGGAATTAAGTTGTTAGTGAGTTGAGAATTGTAGTTAGTGCCATGAGTTCCTAATACTAAATCAAAATAGGGATATCCGGGGTTATGATATAAACCTCGTCCATCAGAATCATCAAGATATATGGAGACAAACTTTCGTTGAGGGTTTAAAAAAGGTTTCGGAATAGACGGAGGTAAATGATGTATTAACCATTCCTTATCCATTACAACAATTGAACAATCATCAGGATTAATATCGGGATTATGGCAGAACAGAGTCTCTTCTGATTGATCCGAAATACGCCAATAGTTAATATTGGAATAAAAAGGTATACCCAGTTCTTTGAACCCTTCTGCTATACATATTTTTAAGTGTCCAAATTCTTTTTCACAGCAATAAAAAAAGATAGGACGTTCTAAGTTATAGGAAGGCTTTGAAAATTTCATGATCAGTTAATCCCATTAATAAAATATTAAGACAATAGATCTTGTAAAGTCTCTATTGAATAAGCAGGAAGATAATCAGCTTGAACCTGATCAATACTTGCTTGATTTTCAGCATTCAACTGAATTCGACCCTGTAGTTGAGAACATAAAGCAGACCACTGGCTGAAATTTAGTTGACCTATTAAAACAATTTCTACAGTATCATCAAGCTCTAATTCTTCTTCCATTAACAAATTCATCATCACACTAGACAATGCTAAATCTGCATCTTCATCTGATATATTTTGATGATCAATGAGTAAAGTCATTTGATTACAGTTGGGATGAATTGCGAGGGCTTTAATTAGACTAACTAATTCTGGGTAAAGAACTTCTTCAGGTTGGTTCCAATCTGGAAACACAACTAAATTTATCTTTCTTAAATTAAAACGAATAAGTGTAGCATCAATTAAAGCGGAACTAATAATATCAGCCATTTTTGACCAAGAGAACTTCCGTATTTGTTCCAATCCTTTCGCAATTAAAATATGACGGGATTTGAGTTTTTGTACTTCACAAAGAGCATCAGTCATGGCATCAATATCATCATCTTTAATATAAATTGCTGCCTCTCCTGCAACTTCAGGAATCGAAGCATTTGCACAAGTAATGACCGGACACCCACAAGCTAACGCTTCTGCAATAGGCATTCCAAATCCTTCATATTTAGAGGGATAAACAAGGGCGGTGGCTCCTGAATAAGCGACCCTGAGTTCTTCATCACTGAGGTACAAAGAATGAACTGTACTACCTGCTGCTAACTCTCGATATTCGTGTCCTAATAAATAACCGGCTCCTGTACAGATCACATCAAATGCTGATTTACTATAAAGTTGAGAAAACCCTCGAAAGAACAAAACAGCATTTTTATAATCACTCCCGGCTCCAACTAATAAAAAATAGGGTTTATTAATTCCATATTTAGTTTTAAATTGAATAATTTCTCCCAGAGGTGCAGGATAGAAAGCATTAGAAATTCCGCAGTGAGCAACCGTAATTTTAGACTTGATATTTGGAAACAATTTAACGAGGTCATTTGCCGTACTTTCTGAAATGGAAATATAAGCGGACGCATGGGCAATTCCTAGGTGTTTTTCCCGCCACATCGGTTCATCTAGGTTAGCCCCTAAAATTTCAGGAATCATATCATAGGCTATAAAAACCGATGGTGTTGATAGAGGCGTTGTATAGTAAGTTGAAACAAATAAGTCTGCTCCTTCTTGATCACAAACTTCTTGAAGCATCTGGCGGTCAACTTCTGTTTTAGAATAGTCATAGGCTGGAACAGAAAGATACCTGATTCCTGCTATTTTTGGGGCTGTTTGTCCTCGATCTAAAACAATAATATTTTGACCAAATCCGTTAGCTGCCCATTCTAAAAATAACGATTGCCAAACCCTCGCTATTCCAGTTTTAAACATTTGGAAAAAGACCCCATCAACAATAATATTGAGAGGGCTATTTAACCTTGATGTCTCTAAATTAGGGGACAAGGATGATTCTTTATTAATGCTGTTGACTGAATTAGACAAAAAATATTTTTCGATAATATTGTTAAAGTCTTGATTCATTAAAGATAATTTTTCTACTGGTTTAAGTTGCTGACGGGATAATTGTTCAAAAGGGCTACAAGGTAATTCTTTTTTAGTCAATAAATGTAATGAACTGCCATTAGAGTAAAAGTTTAAATCATATCGTTCTGCTAAAATTCTCAGAGAATGATGGGTATAAATTGAAATATGTTGACCTTCATGTAAAACATAATACCACCAGTCATTGGGTTTAGGATTGCTAGCAGGTAGTAGCTCTGTACTCAGTAAAATAGTTGAGGATATTTTCAAGAGATTTTCTAACTCAATACTAGGATCAATTAGATGTTCAAAGACTTCAAAGGCAGTTACAATTTCAAAGGAATTATTTTCAGTCGCGTCTAAATTACTCTCGAAATTTTGAGCAAACAAATTATTACAAAATTTATCAAACCAATAAAAATCAAAGCCATTATCTCTCATTAACCTAACAAATAATCCATATCCGGCTCCATAATCTAAAAATTTGCTCTGATGATCGAAAAAATTAAAAATTAGTTTACTGGTAATATCTGAAAACATTAAATTTCTGAACACTAACCCAACATCACTTATTGCTATTGCATGAGAATATGCTTCTTCTAACCAGTAAGGTTCTTCGGTTTGAACAAATCCACAATTTAAACATTGAAAATATTTAATATCATATTTGTTGAGGATTTTAGCCGTTGCAAAATAATTAGATTGAGAATCACAAACTTTACATTTCATAAACAATATTGATAAATTTGCTTAAGATTATGAGTTATCTTAGAGTTTCTTGATCTAAACTATAACTAGATTTTGATTTCTAGTTGATCAAAACTACTGTACTGCTAAGATACCCGATGTGACTGTAAAAACGATCACGTTCCCTCTTACCTCAATTGAACTTATTGCTTAGGACAAGCTTTTATTATATTATATGAACTCTGTTTAACATTACCAAACACTGCTAGGGATGAACAATACTTTCTTCAGGAATTACCCAAATAGGTAAGGGTTTTTCGCCCATAGATGAGATTGCAATTTTATCTTCATGCTCTAAAATTATCCGGGCAGTTAAACGAGAGCATAAAGCCTGACTTTGTAAATCGCTTAATTGTCCGGTCAAGAGAATTTCTAATCCGTCCGTTATATCTACTTCCGTTTCCATGAATAAATTCATAAAGATACTAGATAAAATTAGATTCGCATCTTCATCAGAAATGTTATGACTATTTAGATATACTATAATTGAATTTCTGTTAGGTAGAGAAGCAACTAATTGAAACAGATTACCTAACTCTAAATAAAGCGTTTCTTCAGGTTGCTTCCAATCTGGAAAAGCAATGTAGTTTTTGTCTTTTAGCTTCCACAATTCCCAATGATTATTTTTTAACTGAAGACCCCGCCAATCGAGTAACTGTTCTAACGGAAACTGAGGAATTTGCTCTGCATCAACAGCCTCAAGAATAGCTAAGTTTTCAGAGTCTAAACGAATGCGACCTTGAACAACAGATAGTAAATTGCTCCACTGAGGTTGAGTTAATTGACCCACGAGGGTAATATCTGGCCCCTGTTCTACATCTAATTCATCTTCCATCAACAGATTCATCATCATACTGAATAACATTAAATCTGCCTTTTCAGCACTCATTTCTTGATGATCAATCAACAGTTTAATTTGACCTTTATCAGGGTGATTAACCAGCGTTTTAATAACAGCACTTAACTGGGAATATAGTTGATCTTCTTCTTGAGTCCAATCAAGGAATAAGAGCAGATTGATTTCTTTTAATCTAAGGTGACTAATATTTTCATATAATATAGAACTAAACATCATAGCCTCAGTCACGTTATTAGATTGAGGGTTACGCATCATAACAGTAGGGTGTTGTAAGGGAAAAATCATCGGTTTTGTGGGTAAATTAGCAAGTGGGGATTCATCTGTTGTATGGGTTGCATCTTCCCTAAAACCAATATTGGAAACCAAATTAACATGGGGAAAAATCGTTAAGCCTCCATGAACCCAACACGCAAATGTCCAAGCATAATCCCAGGTATTAAATCCTTCATAAGCAGCTTGAAAAACTTCTGTACAATCAGCGACGTTTTCAGCAGAATGTTCTAGTATTTTTTCTAAACCGTTGCTATCTCTTATTTCTGGCCATAATTTCATATCCAAATCATAGAATTTCCAGGCTCTGCGCCAAGTGGCCCAACCCCAGATATGATTATATCGAGAAAAGTAGTAGCTGACCTGTTGATTATTTTGTCGAGATTGAAAGTTATTTCCTGAGATTGTCATGATGTTGGGATCATGACGATATCGTTCTAATAATTCTTCACAAAATCGGAAAAAGGTAACATCCGGTAAGCAATCATCTTCGAGAATAATTGCTTCTTCAACGGTATTAAAAACCCAATTTAATCCGCTTGAAACTCGAAGGCGACAGCCTAAGTTAATCTCAGAATAGTTGGTTAAAACTTCACAATCCCAATCCACCTGATTAATAATAGATCGAGTTGCAGCACATTTTTCGGCTTCACCGACTACATTCAATCGAGGGCCATCCGCAATGACTAGGAGTTTTTCGGGTTTCACCTGACGAATTGCATTAAACACTTGCTGCGTTGTGTCAGGTCTGTTGAAAATCATTAAACAAACCGGGGTTTTTAATTGGAGTTTTTGGTTCTGTGACAAAAAGTCATTCATTTTTTAATTCTCTTTATAAATTTAAAAGACAATTTCACTATTATCATTTAATTGTCTTGAGTAGGGGAAGGTTTGGGATTCATGACTTGAAAACATCCTTTTCCTAAAATAGATTGTTTCTGACTGGGAACCCCCTGGCTTTCTAAAATATCAAATTTCTTAAAAAACAAAGAGGTGCAATTTTTATAGATGTAGCTAGAAATCATCCCCCAGAAATCCAGACGTTTATAACCTTCATTTGCTAATTTTTGAACGGAGGAGTCATAATTGTAATTATCGGTATTATCAAAGATAATTAAACCTGTTTGTTTAATCTGATTTAAACTGAGTTCTAAACATTGATTTCGATTAGCCCCATCAATAATAATAACATCAAAGTAATCCGATGGAAATGAAGAAATCATTTCTGCATATTCTTGTTCATCTTCTCGTAAAAACAGTTGAACATTATTAGGCATTTTAGCCTTAATTTCTTCAAACCAATTGGCATCATTTTCAATAGAAATGACTTCTGAAACTCGTTGTGACCACCATAAGGTTGAGTTACCTGCTCCAAATTCAAAGACTTTAAAATCAGGCTTAACTTTATCTTCTAAAAATTCAATTGCTGGATAGGTATACCAGGGAAGGGGTTGATTATCTGGAGTTACAGGTTTTCTTTGATATAGTGAATTCAACCATCCTGATGTCAGAAAATAATTAATTCCTGGGGGAAGATTAGCAGCAACTTCATACCAATTTAAAGATAAGATTAAACTGTGAACTACGGGAATTGAATACCCTTTTTCTACTAAGTCAGGATAATCTGACAATAGCTGTCTTCCTAATTGAGCAGATTCGACAAATTTTTTGGCATTAAAACATTGTTGGGCTAGTTGTAATTTAAAGTTTTTTTGTTGTTCATTAACTGTAGATAGAACTTGATACTTGTCTAAATCAGTTACTTGCTCTAAGGTGACAATCGGAATAATTTCTGACCATTCATTGAGTTGACTTTTATTGACATTATGACCTAATATTTTATAATTAATTTTTAAAATACAATTGAACCAGTCATCAAATTTTTGGGAACTAATTAAACTAATATTAAGTGGTGCTTCTAATTCTTCATTTTCCTCTAGGATTAAGTTCATCATTACACCTGATACATACAGGTCGGCTTCTTGACTAGGAAACTGATCATAGTCGATAAAAACAGATAAATTGCTTCTGTCAGGATGGTCGAGAAATGCTTTGATTATTGTTTTCAATTCTAACACAAGCTCAGTCTCTGGTGATGCCCAGTTAAACAGAACCAAAAAATTCATAGACTCGGAGCCTTCTAGGAGATTGTGATTTTATTTAGTATACCCTGCGGGTTTGAGAAAATGATCATTTTTGCTGGATTAAATTTTTGTAAGATATTATGGTTTAGGCTAGTCAGGGTTTTAATCGCCTGTATAATATTTGAATAGCTGATGACTTAACGGAATTAATCTGTTAAAATAGATATCAAGTATAATTTATTTATTTTTTCATAGTTAAATCGTCAACCTATATCTTGACCCGACAATAAATAATGAAAATTATCAACTTTTTAGAGCTTTATTCCTCAATAGAAGAATCTCATGATTTAGTTAATAACTGGTCACTCTTATTTCCTGAACTACAGTCTATTTTAAAACTCAGAGACCGTCAAAACAATATTCATCTCCCTCTATTGTTAAACTTAGCAGTTCACAATTTAGAAAATCAGGAAATTTATTGCCAAATCGGGGTGAATTCTGTTAGTCATTTAATGGGTGCATTATTGAATAATCCTGACTCTATAGCTTATGTGGTCGATTCCTTCTATGAAAAAGATGAATCCCAAAGTTATGAATCTAGGGTTGAAATTTTAGAGGCTTTAAATTTTAGTAATCAAGTATTTTTATGTGATCAACAACCAGAAGAATTTTTATTAGAACTGAGAGAAGTTGAATTTGAGAATAAAATCGGCGTTTGTTTCTATGATTGGAAAACTGATTATCGTTCTGTTTTGAATAGCTTATTATTGATTAATCCTTTTTTATCTCATCAAGCATTAATTATTGTTAATGATGCAAATCATGACAGTGTTCAACAAGCTATATGGGATTTTATCGCAGCAACACCTGAATGTCAAGTTGAACTAGAACTATTACCTCAGACTGATGAACCGCTCCGGTTTGAAGATGGGATTTTTATTATCAGTCGAGATATAAACAGAACTTTTAACTATGAAACAGCGATGTTCCTCAACCGTCGCCAACCTCAAGTCATTCAAAGAATTTCTCAGTTACATCAATTAGAGAAATTATTAAATACAATTTATCAAGAAGCTGTCGATTTCCATCAAAACTACAGGTTTAATGAAGCTGAAAAAAAATATCAAGAATTTATTGATTTGAATCCAGATCATGGGGAAGCGTGGATGAATTTAGGAAAGTTATATTATCAAAGCGAAAATTATCAAGCATCTCTGCACGCTAGTTACCAGCTAATAGCACTTACTCCTCATAGGTTTGACGGATATTATCAATTAGGTCAATGCTTTGAAAAATTGAATCAATTTGAACAAGCGATCGCAGCTTACCAAAAAACAATCGCATTAAAACCTGATTATCTTGATGCCTATAATAACTTAGGAAATCTCTTAATGCAACAAGGACAATTTGCAGAAGCAGAAACGGTTTATCGTCAAGCCATAGAGATTAACCCTAATCATTTTTGTAGTTACCTGAATTTAGGCAATTTATTTTTATTGCAAAATCAATTTCAATTCGCTAAAGCAACCTATCAAAAAGGTTTAACGATTATTCCAGATCAGCCTGATATTCTGCATAACTTAGCTCTAACGGATGAAATTGAAAAAAATCCAATTCCTTATTATCGTAGTTTTGGCGATCGCTTGTACCAATTAGGCAATTATGAAGCAGCGATCGCAGAATATCAAAAAATCCTCAATTTGCAAGCAGGAGATGTTGATCTTTATGACAAACTCAATCACTGTTACTGGCAACTCAACCAACCGAATGATGCCATAGATATCTTGAAAATTGGAACAAAAATATATCCTGATTTTGCTCCCCTTCACTTTACATTAATTACGAACCTTCTTTATCAAGGAAGAACAGAAGAAGCTGTTAAAAAAGCGGAAATCGCCTCAGAATGCTTACCCAAAGATTATACCTTTACCCTGCTTAAATATCTCATAGTACCGATGTTGTACCACTCTATTGAGGAAATCAACAATTATCGAGATCGGTTTAATCAAGGATTACAAAATTTAATTGCTACTACAGATCTAACTGATTCGGAGACAGTAGATCAAGCCTTTTTAGGAATGGGACGATTTACGAATTTTTATTTAGGGTATCAAGCGAGAAATGTGATTGAAGAACAAAAAATTTATGGCAATTTTCTGCATCAAATTATGTGCTTAAAATATCCTCAGTGGGTTCAACCGCTAACCCTACCAACAGTTAAGGATAAAATTCGAGTGGGATATGTTTCGAGTTATTTGCATTGTTATAGTGGTTCACTGTGGTTAATTGGTTGGTTACGCTATGCTAGCCGGAATCAGTTTGAAATTTACGCTTATTATACCGGGAATTCTCCTGATCCCGTTACAGAACAATTTAGACAATATAGCCATCAATTTTATCATATTCCTAACAATTTTGAAGCGGTTGCTGAACAAATTACTAAGGATCAACTGCATATTTTAGTTTATCCCGAAATTGGGATGAACCCCCCAACAATGGAACTCGCCGCTTTACGTTTAGCACCCATTCAATGCACCGCTTGGGGTCATCCCGTCACATCAGGACTCCCAACCATTGATTATTTCCTATCAAGTCAATTAATGGAACCGGAAAACGCACAGGAACATTATTCAGAAACCTTAATTTTATTACCCAATATTGGGGTTGCTTATCCAAAACCTCAAGATATTCCACCGTTAGTTAAAACTCGATCAGATTATGATTTACCCGAAGATGCGGTGATTTATTTATGTTGTCAAGCTCCCTTTAAATATCTTCCCCAATATGATTATATTTTACCTGAAATAGCACTCAAAGTTCCGAACGCTAAGTTTTTATTTTTCCGAGGAACATTACTCAATGATCGCTTAAATCAAGCTTTTTCTAACTATGGCTTAAATTATCAGGATTATTGTTTACATCGAAAAGTTGACGAACGCTTTGATTATTTAATGTTAAACCAACTTTCGGATGTGTTTTTAGATACCTTTACTTGGTCGGGAGGAAATACCTCTTTAGAAGCGATCGCTTGTTATTTACCTATTGTCACTTGTCCTGGGGAATTTATGCGCGGACGTCATGCGGATAGTTTTCTAAAAATGATAGGTTTAACAGAAACTATTGCCAAAAATGAAGCAGAATATCTTGAAATTGCGGTCAAATTAGGGTTAGATTGTATAGGACGTGAAACAATTTCTCAACAGATGAGTGAACGCCAACATCTTCTGTTTGATGATCAAGTTTGTGTGACGGCTTTAGAAGAATTTTATCAAGCTGTCATTAAGGCTAGACTTTCATAAAAAATGGGTGTTCTTTCTGAATTTCGTTGAATTTCATTATGGACTTGAGCGATTGTTAATTCCAACTGTCCTAAACGTTCTAACTCAATTTCAATATGCGTCACCGGTTCCTGCACTTGACTGGCTGAACTGGAGTTATTTTTGATTTCCCTGTTTTAATTGAGTTAATAACTGTTGATAATCTTGTCGATCAGGATATAATTTTATTAAATTATTTAAGGGTTCAATTGCTCCTTGAATGTTATTTTGTTCTAGTCTAACCTTTACTAAACCTTCCAAAGCTGTTGGGTTATTGGGTTCCCGTTTTAATACCGTTTCATAACCTTTTTCTTGCTTCTGTAATAAAGCGGTTGCAGATTGTTCTTCTGTGGGTTGAGTCGTTTGGGGTTCAGGTTCAAATACCCCTTTAAACACTTTTCCTAATCCAAATATGGTAGAACCAAAAAAAGCAAGCATTGATAAGATCATAATGACTTTTTGTACCTGCTTAGAGCGTTCCATTCGGCGCATACGATCTGCCCCATATTGCCTTTCTAAGGATTCCTTCTCAACGGGATTCATGGCTAATACCTTCCTCAGATTCTTGATTAGTTGGCTTGAATAGCACCTATTTTGAGAATACCCTGTTTGTTCTCAAAATTGATCAGAACTAGATTCGGGTAATTCGCCGAACTGTTGACGGTAACGGTTGAGCAACGCTTCTAACTCTTGGGAACGCTGTTGAGCTTCTTCGGTTTGGCGTTGAGCTTCTTCGGCTTGACGTTGAGCTTCTTCGGTTTGGCGTTGAGCTTCTTCGGTTTGGCGTTGAGCTTCTTCGGTTTGGCGTTGAGCTTCTTCGGCTTGACGTTGAGCTTCTTCGGTTTGGCGTTGAGCTTCTTCGGTTTGGCGTTGAGCTTCTTCGGCTTGGTGTTGAGCTTCTTCGGCTTGGCGTTGAGCTTCTTCGGCTTTTTGTGCAGATAATTCATCAACGGTGGGTAGAATTTCACCCTCTGAAGTTGCCCATCTTAACCAGATCGTTTCAACGGTTTTATAACTTCCTGACCATCGCACTAATGATAAGCCTAATTGTTGACTGACTAATCGATTAAATTGATCAGGAAAAATCGGTTCATAACTGCCATTAATTAAGGTAAATCCTGCCCAATCATCAGGATTAAAGGGATCATACCAGAAATATTCAGGAACCCGAACTTGATTTTGATAGATGAGTTTTTTGTCGGTTTTATCTCGTTGGGCGGTACTGTCTGATAATAATTCAATAATCACATCAGGGGCTTTTCCTTCTTCCCAAACCACCCAACTTTTTCGTTCTTTTTTGGGAACTCCTAATACAGCAAAAAAATCGGGGCCTTTGAAGTCTTGGTTCCGCACTTGGGCTAAACTAAAATAGAGGAACATATTTCCCCCAACATAACCATCTTCTCGTTGTTCTAACCAAGGAATTAACTGATCAATCAGTAAATCCATTTGCAGTTTATGGCGTTGAGTTTCCATCGGGACTCCATCGTCACAAGGTAGTTCATCTTGCGTGGGCGGTAATATTATCCCATTTAGGAGTGTTTCTTGGGGTGGTGACATAGCTCTCAATTAATCAATAGATTAATGATTTTAGAGATATTCTATCATAGCAATCTACCATAATGGTAAGTGGACTAACCATTTAAGTTACAACAAAGATTATAAAACCTTACAATTCTTGATTTTTTCTAAGGTGGCTTTCATTAATTCTGTTGTTTGACCGGATACCGTAAAAACTAACGCTTCTCGATAAATTCTTTGGGCAGAATTGCTGTTTAAATTTGCCGCACCACTGGAAACTGTTATCGCAGCATGGGCGCAACGCACGGCTAATTCTATCGCCCAGGCGCGGAGTTTATATTTTTCTGAAGTATTCAGAGTTTGAGGATGATTTTGAGCCAAAAATATTTTAGAGCGACATTGATTGAGTTCTTGATTTAAGGAATTAAAGGCATCTTGAATAAAGGAAAACCCTGTTTTTTGAAAGGCTATTTCTACAATCTCTAACCCTGCTCTCGCACAGCCTAACGCTAAAAAACTAGCGTGTAAAACTTTAGTTTTATCATTGTCTTGTATCCAGCCAACGGGATGAATAGAAACGACTTTTTCTGCTGGTAAAAACCATTGGGTAAAGGTTGCTGTTACGGTATTAGTGGAAGTCATGCCGCAAAGGGACAGGGGAGGACTTAATGCTATCGTACTTTCTCCTATTTTTTGTTCGCAAAAGGGGACTAACCCCCAAACAGATTGACCATCAGGTAATATTGCAGCAACTACAAATTCTTCAAAAATTCCCCATCCTGTTATCCAAGGAACAAAGCCATTAAGTTGATATCCCCCCGTTACAGGAATAGCAATAATTGAGGGATTTCCTAATCGTCTTAAGTGGGAAAAACCGACTCCAATTTTAGCAATTCCATGACTCATTCGGGGTAAATAATCTGCTTGTAATTGAGTATTAGAGCTTTGAATTAACATCCCAGCAACACTTTGATGTTGAGTTTGCAAAAAGGCTAAGGCACCTGAATAACGGGCGATTAATTCTTGAAATTTAAAAAAGGTTTCTGCGTCGATTTGTCGCCCTCCCCAACCCTGGGGAATTCTTAATCCTAAAACTCCTAATTCTCCTAATTCCTTAAAGGCTTGATTCAGGGCTTTTGAACATTCATCTATTTGATTAGCCTGGGGGTAAATCTTTTGTTTTAAATAGGATTCTGTTTGTTGTAGCAGTTCAGACACAATATATTGAGTTTAGGGTAAAATTATAACGGTTTTTAATAAGAGTGAACTGTTCGAGGTGGAAACCGGGTTTTTGGGAAAAAGCCCATGCCTTGTTCCTCAATGCACAAATTTTGCTTTTTGTCAATCCCCCTGTTTCTCAGGCAATCATTTTTGTCCAAAATTCGCGCATCGCAGGGTAGCAATTGGCAGCGAAACTCAAAAGATTTTACGAAATAATCAGGGTTTCGGACTTAGTTTTGGGCAATAGACACAATAAACCCTTGGGGGGTGTTTTTCACACTATACCAGAACCCCGATCATCTCGTCAACTTTTTGAGAAATATTTTTAATAAAATATCAGGATTCCCTGACAATATTTTAAAAAATAAAACTATTTTTAGAAAACTATTAGATAAACTTAACATAAAAAACCCAAAACCCGGTTTTTTCCAGGGAGTGACGTTAGATAAGCTTTGAATTTTTAATTAATAGATTTCCAAACCAAGGACTAATTAATAAGATCAATAACATTCGGGTCATTTGCATCGCTAATACAATTCCAGAGTCTCCCCCCAGTTGAATTACGGTTGCAATCATAGCTGTAATTCCTCCCGGTGTGGAACCTAATATAGCCGTCATGGTATCGACTTGGGTAATTTCATGGAAGATATAACCCGCGCCCAAACAAAATAAAATTAATATTAGGACTAAAACGATTTCAATTAAAACCGCTTTCCAAAGAGTTTTAGCATTGTTCCAGTCAAACTTTAACCCGATAGAAAACCCCACAAACAATAGCCCAACGGTAAATAGTAAGGAGGGCATTTTAATCGAGTGGGGGATTGTCCAAAAGACAATTAAACTAACGATAAACGGCCCAAAAAATAAGGATGACGGTAAATGAAATTTTTCCCCTAATAGAATTCCTAACACACCACAACCGCCCAGAATTGCTAGGTTGAAAACCGGAGGTAAAGAAGGTAAAGTTTGAAGGGGAATCGAGAGCACAGAAGGGATAGTCGTATCCCCTGCAAACCAGTAACCGACGAGGGTAGGAACAATAACAGCAACTAATAAAATTCGTAGATATTGTAACAGGGCAACGGCGATCGCATCGGCCCCCATTGCCTCACTCATAGCAATTAAACTGTAACTCGCCCCAGGAACACAACTGAGGAACCCCGTCGCCCGATCAAGATTACCCCAACGTCCTAATAAATAGCCATTTAAGACACTCATTCCCCCAGTAATCAGAATACAGATCATCAGGGGAAAAGCGTAAGTTTTCATTAAGCCTAGGGTATGCCAGGAAAACCCTGTAGCCGTTGCGATCGCAACAATCGCTTGACCCACGATAAAAAAGATTGGGGGTAGGGGCTGGGGTTTTCCTCGAAACACGGCATAAAGAATGCCCGCCACCATTGGGCCAATCAGCCATCCCACAGGAACGTGCAACCCGTTGAATAAATAGCCGACCCCCACAGCCAGCATCAACTGAGGTAAAAGCTGGACAAATTGGGGCAAAGTTCGAGAGAATTCTTGCCTCAAGTGCGTCAGGGTATTTTGATAGTCTATATTCATCGACGAGAACCGATCACTCGGATTGGGATTTAGGCTAAGAAACCGCAATAGTCTTGAGAGTCGTTAAGGCTTCCTCAACGTGACGCTGAAACTCTAGCATCGAATCAAACAGATGTCGCACCACACCGTCTTTATCAATAATGTAGGTCACACGGCCGGGGAGAATCCACAGTGCGGCTGGAACACCATAGAGTTGACGAACTTTATTGCCAGTATCACTTAACAAAATAAACGGAAGATTGTATTTTTTGACAAACTGTTGATGGGATTGGGTGCTGTCCGAACTAATCCCAATCACTTCTGCACCCGCATCTTTAAAGACTTGATAGCTATCTCGAAAGCCACAGGCTTCAGCCGTACAGCCCGGAGTATCATCTTTGGGATAAAAGTAGAGGACAACGGATTTTTTTCCTTGGAAGTCCTTAAGACTAACTGATTCGCCCGTTTGCGAAGTTAAGGTGAAATCAGGAGCCATATCTCCGACTTTAACGGCCATAGTGGTGATAACCCTGTATGATTTGATGAAATGTTAACCTTTGTTATGATAGCGCGGACAGGCTAACTCGGCTACCCAAGGAGGATTTTTCAGGGAGAATTTAACAAATTGAGATTCTACGTTAACATTTTAGCTCACAATTACCCTTTTTTCCATGAAAACATTATTAATTTATCCCGAATTTCCTCCTACTTTTTGGTCCTATGAAAAAATCCTGGAATTAGTGAATCGCAAAGTCTTATTACCGCCTTTAGGATTAATTACAGTGGCGGCAATTTTGCCCCAAAGTTGGGAATTTAAACTGGTTGATCGCAATATTACCTCTGTGAGTGAAGCCGATTGGGATTGGGCAGAATTAGTCATTCTTTCAGGAATGATTGTGCAGAAATCCGATTTTATCGCCCAAATTCAAGAAGCGAAAAGACGAGGAAAATTAGTGGCTGTTGGTGGCCCCTACCCCACGTCTGTTCCCCATGAAATTGAAACCGCCGGAGCAGATTTTTTGATTTTAGATGAAGGGGAAATCACCCTTCCGATGTTTGTTGAAGCGATTGAACGGGGGGAAACATCCGGGGTATTTCGTACCCCAGAAAAACCCAGTGTCACCTTAACGCCTATTCCCCGTTACGACTTATTAGAATTGGATGCTTATGATTCCATGTCGGTACAGTTTTCACGGGGATGTCCGTTTCAATGTGAATTTTGTGACATTATTGTGCTTTATGGCCGTAAACCCCGCACCAAAACCCCAGAACAATTATTAAAAGAATTAGATTATCTCTATGAACTGGGATGGCGACGAGGGGTGTTCATGGTGGATGATAATTTTATTGGCAATAAACGCAATGTCAAATTATTGTTAAAAGCCTTAAAAATTTGGCAAGCCGAACATCAATATCCCTTCCGGTTTAATACAGAAGCTTCCGTAGACTTAGCGGATGATGCAGAATTAATGGATTTGATGGTGGAGTGTAATTTTGATGCGGTATTTTTAGGGATTGAAACCCCCGATACCAGTAGCTTAGAACTGACTAAAAAATATCAAAATAACCGCAGTCCCCTATTAGAAGCCGTTGATAAAATTATCCGGGCTGGTTTACGACCAATGGCGGGATTTATTCTAGGGTTTGATGGCGAAAAACCCGGTGCGGGTTCTCGAATTATTGACTTTGTGGAACAAGCTGCGATTCCAGCGGCTTTATTTAGTATGTTACAAGCCTTACCGAATACGGCGCTATGGACTCGTTTAGAAAAAGAAGGACGGTTAATTAATCCCAAAAAGTTTGATATTAACCAAACCACTTTAATTAACTTTATTCCCACTCGTCCCGTTGAAGAAATTGCTGAAGAATATATTGAAACCTTTTGGCAACTTTATGATCCTGAACGGTATTTAGAACGCACCTATCGCTGTTTCTTAAAGTTAGGCGCACCTAAATGTCATCCTCCGGGTAAAATACCAAGTTTTATTGATTTAAAAGCCTTAGCCACTGTAATTTGGCGACAAGGATTTAAACGCAAAACCCGGTGGAAATTTTGGCAATATTTGTTCAGTATTATCAAACATAATCCCGCCGTTTGGGATCATTATTTAACCTTATGCGCCCATAATGAGCATTTCTTAGAATATCGGCAAATTGTCAAAACAGAAATTGAACAACAGTTAGCTGAATATAAAGCTCAAAAAGCCCAACTGCAAACTCAAGTTCCAGCGTAGGAGATTCGGTAAAATTTAGCTCTAATTTTATTAGGGGTGTGTAAGCTAGACTTATGCACTCCTTCAAAGATAAAACGGATAATAATAACCGCTTTTTTGAAAAATAAGAATTTTTTTATATTTTCTTTAAATTTTATTTATTGTTTTATTAATTTTTTCTGAATTTGCTACATATAGCACCAAAATATTTCAATCTTATGGTAGCTTTCAGGGGAAAGTCATCTGCATTTAGACAGATCTTTTGACTAGGTTGTATTTTCAGAGGTTTAATAATGCCGATCACTAAGCGATGTCTTGCCGAGTTTATGGGAACATTTTGGCTCGTTTTTGGAGGATGTGGATCTGCTGTTTTTGCGGCTCAATTTCCAGACGTCAATAATCCGCTTGGTATTGGATTTACTGGGGTTGCATTTGCCTTTGGGTTAACCGTTTTAACGATGGCCTATGCCATTGGTCATATTTCCGGTTGCCATCTCAACCCTGCGGTTTCCTTTGGATTATGGGCGGGTAAACGCTTTTCAGGCGGAAAAGATTTAGCACTTTATATTGGATCTCAAGTTGCAGGAGCAATTGTCGCTTCTTTAGTGCTTTATTTAATCGTCAGTGGCAAAGCGGGATTTGATGCAGCAGCCTTTAAGAGTGGTTCTAACCCCTTTGCAACCAATGGATATGGAGACCATTCTCCCGGCGGTTACGGGTTATTTTCAGCCCTACTGCATGAATTTGTGTTGACATTTATGTTCTTGATGGTAATTATGGGATCAACCGATCGCCGCGCCCCTCAAGGCTTTGCCCCCATTGCTATTGGTTTAGGATTAACCTTAATTCACTTAATCGGAATTCCCGTCACCAATGTATCTGTAAATCCAGCCCGTAGCACCGGCCCAGCATTGTTTATTGGCGGTTGGGCAATCCAACAATTATGGTTATTTTGGGTCGCACCTATTTTAGGGGGAATAGCCGCAGCTTTAACCTATAACAGTTTATTTGGTGAATCGCCATCTAACCCCGATGTTTAAGGAATAAAAATTTATACTTTTCCTCGTTTTGTGTCAAAAAAAAGATCAAGTATCTCCTTCTAGGAGCGAGTATGGCATGATGGGTATTAACAATCTCATTAATGCAGTATTCGCTCTTAGCAGATCGTTAGAAAAACCCAAAATTTTCGATAAAATTCCTGGCTCAAGATGAATTTTTGCGAGGGGAGGGAAATTTGAGCAGCAATCTTACTCCAATTGCCCATGCAATAGAAGCTGCCCAACCTGCCAGAATATCGCTAGGATAATGAACTCCTAAATATAAGCGTGTCCAGCCAATTGCCAAGACAAATCCCCCTCCAACGGCTAAAACGAACCAGCACCAGCGACTCCCCCAAGTTAACACCACTAGAGCCACAACGAGAGTCATGCTTGACATGGCATGACCACTGGGAAAGCCATAATCTAATTCGGGAGCCGGAGATTCCCAAAGGTGAGGACGTACTCGGTGCAGCAGAACTTTTGTTGTTCGATTGATAATAATACTTCCGAGCAAAGTAATTACTAAATAGGTTAATTGATGCCAGCGACGGTGAAACAGTAGCGTTAACACAATAACGGTCGCAACGGGAAAAACTCCCCAAAAAACACCCAACCTAGTCAAGGTTGAAGCGAACCTATCGAGTTGAGGGTTTGCTGTTGAGTGAATCGCTAGAAGGGTGGGTACATCCCACGAAAAGCCCCCTTCGTTTTCCCAAACTTCCTCAGCTAATTCTCCAAAGATTTGTAACGGAAAAAAGACTCCAACCAACAAAATTAATAAAGCAACCCGATGAGCAATTAGCGATCGCTTCAAGATTAAGAAAAATGACCGGATATAATTCCAAAGACTGCCATCAAACATGACTAAATCCCGTAAACAATTGAGAGCACTCGCCTGTCATATCAGAAAAATTTACTATGAACAATAATAAATCTGCCCGTTTCTACACGTTTCTGTCCATTGGAGCAGCACTCCTAACCATCGCCCTGAAAACGGGAGCTTACTTACTCACGGGTTCTGTTGGCTTATTATCGGATGCGGCAGAATCCTGTGTGAATTTAGTCGCCGCTATTATTGCAACCTGGGCTGTTACTTATGCAGCCAAACCACCCGATGAAAAACATACCTTCGGACATTACAAAGCCGAATATTTTTCCAGTGGAGTTGAAGGTGCATTAATTCTAGTCGCCGCAGGTAGTATTGCCTTCGCAGCTTGGCAACGCTTGCTTCATCCTCAACCCTTGGAGCAATTGGGAATTGGACTCGGATTATCTCTGGTCGCGGCTGCCATCAATGGTGGATTAGCTTTGGTGATGTTGAGAGCGAGTAAGCGATTACGTTCAATTACATTGCGCGCGGATGCTCATCACCTGCTTACCGATGTCTGGACTTCCGTAGGGGTTGTATTGGGATTAATTTTAGTCCCCATTACTCAATGGTTGATTCTTGATCCGATTATTGCTTTTATCGTTGCTGCTAATATCGTTTGGGCGGGTTTCAGGTTAATACACGAGACGGGTTTGGGACTGCTCGACACCGCAATGCCTGTAGCAGAACGTCGCCTGATCACAGATATTTTAGCGGGTTACGATGCTCAAGGTGTTCAGTTCCACGCCCTCAGAACACGGGTAGCAGGTTCCCGTCGTTTTGTCTCCCTTCATGTGTTAGTACCAGGTGCTTGGACAGTTCAGCAGGGACATGATATTTGTGAACAGATTGAACTGGCAATTGGGCGCTCGTTGCCGGGAACTTATGTTTTCACTCACTTAGAACCGTTGGAAGACCCCATTTCATGGCAAGACCAACAACTAGATCGAGACCTATAACTTAACATCCCCGTAAGAGCGATAGGTAATGACCCATACCTATCGCTTGTTGATTTAACCTTTATTCCTCCTCCCCAGATGAAGAATTTTGAACGGAAACAACCGGAGCAATAGAACTTAGTTTTAACTCAGGATGATCCCCTTCCGCTTGACGACAATTCCAGTCATTTTTAAACAGTAAAACTGGACGATTCCAACTATCTTTAACTACGGCTGCATTAAAAATCCGTCCGACTTGATTTAACGCATCCCAACCCCCTGTTACCCAACGAGCCACACTATAAGGTAAGGGATCTAATAAAGTTTCAGCACCATATTCATTTTGCAATCTAAACTGAACCACTTCAAATTGCAGTTGACCTACAGCGGCTAAAATCGGGTCACGTTTCGATTCATCGGCGGAAAACATAATTTGTACCGCCCCTTCTTCTCGCAATTCCGAAACCCCTTTATGGAATTGTTTAAACTTAGAAGGATTCGGATTTTTTAAATAGGCAAATAATTCCGGGCTGAAACAGGGAATTCCTTCATATTCTAATTTTTTGCCCATATAAATCGTATCCCCAATGGCAAAAACCCCTGGATTATTTAATCCAATCACATCCCCCGGATAAGCAATTTCAATCGATTGTCGTTCTTGAGCAAATAATTTTTGGGGACGAGAAAGACGGATCACTTTTCCCGTGCGCGCATGATTAACCGTCATATCTTTTTCAAATTTTCCGGTACAAACGCGCACAAAAGCAACGCGATCTCGATGCTTGGCATCCATATTCGCTTGCAGCTTAAATACAAAACCCGTAAACTCAGGATATTCCGGTGGCATATCCCCCAAGGTACTGAGGTGAGAACCGGGTTTTAAGGCATAATCTAAGAAGGAATCTAAGAATAATTTCACCCCAAAATTCGTCATGGCACTTCCGAAGAAAACCGGGGTCATTTTACCCGAATGAATTTCATCAAAATTCAATTCTGACCCGACTTCTTCCAAGAGTTCTAACTCTTCTTTCAACTGATAATATAGATCCTGATCTAAGTAGTTCTCAATCCGGGGATCACCTAAATCTAAAACCGTATCTAACGCTTCTCGACTTCCGTGAGCACTGCGTTCAAATAAATGAATTTGTTGTTTACGTCGATCATACACCCCTTTAAAGCGATCGCCCATGCCAATCGGCCAATTAACCGGATAGGTTTTTAACCCTAATTCTTTTTCAATTTCATCCAGTAATTCTAAGGGTTCTCGACCCGGACGATCCATTTTATTAATAAATGTAAAAATTGGCAGACTTCGCATTTTACAAACTTCAAAAAGTTTGCGAGTTTGCGGTTCTAATCCCTTGGCGGCATCTTCTAACATTACCGCATTATCGGCGGCTGCTAAAGTCCGATAGGTATCTTCACTAAAATCTTGGTGTCCGGGTGTATCTAGCAGATTAATCTGACAATTGTTATACTCGAACTGCAAAACTGTTGAGGTAATCGAAATTCCCCGTTGTTGCTCCATTGCCATCCAGTCTGATGTTGCATGACGTTGAGCCTTCCGTACTTTAACAGCACCTGCTTCATGAATTGCACCTCCGTAGAGGAGTAATTTTTCAGTCAGGGTCGTTTTTCCAGCATCAGGGTGAGAAATAATCGCAAAGTTACGACGTCGCTCAACCTCCGCTTGAATTTCAGTTTGGAGTTCTGTAGTCATACTGAAGCCTAAAATCGGGGTTTTCTATCAAACTTATAATTATAGAGGCTAAAGAGGATTTTTGCTCTGTGCAGTATAATCTGCGTGTACTGTTGAGGTTATTATCAATTATTAAGGGACGTTTTTTTGAGGTTATTATCGCTATTTTATTGTGTCTTTCTCCTTAAATAAATTTTTAAAACCGTCATGAACTTGACCTGGATGATTTCACAAAAACTGGTGGCAATGGCTTCAGGGATGTCTCAGGGTTCCTGCTACCTTTGGCAATCTCAATTCATGAAGCTTCATCTTGTTTCCGATTTGTTCATTGCCTTGGCTTATTTTTCGATCCCCATTGCATTAATTTATTTTGTTCGTCAGCGTCAAGATTTACCCTACCCTGAAGTTTTTATCCTATTTAGTGCCTTTATTTTTGCTTGTGGACTCAACCATTTAATGGCGATTTTTACCCTTTGGTATCCTCTATATTGGTTATCAGGAGGATTAAAGGCAATCACGGCTTTAATTTCAATTTTTACATCTTATAAAATTATTCCTTTAGTTCCCAAATTATTACAACTTTGCACACCTAAAGAACTTGAAGCCATCAACCAAGCGTTAACGACAACCCAACAGCGTTATCAATCTTTAATGGAAGCTTGTCCAGTGGGTTTGTTTGAAACGGATGTAACGGGACGCTGTTTATATGTGAATGAATATGGATGTCGAATTACCGGACAGCAACCTTCAGATGCGTTAAATAGAGGTTGGGTTGATGGCATTTATCCTGATGATCGAGAACGGTTAATTGAGGAATGGTTAAATGCGATTCAAAATCAACAATCCTTTTCTTCAGAATATCGTTTAAAATCATTAGATCAAAGCGGGGTTTGGGTCTTAGGTCAAGCGGTTCCGATCAAAGATCCGTTGGGGAATGTAACGGGATATATTGGCACGCTCACAGATATTCATGATCGCAAAAAAGTAGAGGAAGCACTACAAAAATCTCAACAAATGCTGCAATTAATTATGAATACGATCCCGCAACGAATTTTTTGGAAAGATCGCAATTCTGTGTATCAAGGGTGTAATTTACAAGTCGCTTTGGATGCGGGGTTTAAGTCTCCTGAAGATTTGATTGGAAAAACAGATTACGATTTCCCTGCGAGTTTAAGTGAAATTGAACATTATCGCAAAGTTGATCAAGAAGTCATGGAAACGAATACCCCTCGTTATCGAATTATCGAAACTTTATTGAATGCCAATGGTCAACAATGTTGGATAGAAACTAATAAAATTCCCCTGCATGATCCAGAGGGAAATGTGGTGGGAATTTTAGGAACTTATGAAGATATTACAGAACGAAAAGTTGCGGAAGAATTATTAGCACAATCGGAATTTAGGTTCCGACAATTGGCTCAACAGGAAAAATTAATTAATCATTTAGCCAACCAAATTCGGAATTCTTTAGATTTGAAAACAATTTTAGAAACAACCGTTTTGCAAGTTTGGGAGTTAATGAAGGTTGATCGCTGCTATTTTTGTTGGTATCGCCGGGAAGAAATGAATTTTAATTCTGTTTATTCTAATCCGTCTCAACCCTATTTTACTCCGGCTTATTGGGAAATTGTAACGGAAGCTAAAGATCCGGCTTTTGCCAATATTGTTGGTCGCTATTCTTTAGAAGAAGTTGGGGTTTGGTCACAGCAATATTTGGATTTAAACATGGGACGAATTAATCATGTTGTTAATCTCCCTGATTCTCAAGAAAAATCCTGTTTACTTCAGTTTGGATTTGTGTCTGTTCTGTCTCTTCCTATTCAAACCCAAATGGGAGAAATTGGGGTTTTAGTCTGTGCTAATCATCAGGAACCTCGATGCTGGACTGATTCAGAAGTGGAATTATTACAGGCGGTGACGGCGCAAGTGGCGATCGCAATTAATCAAGCCCAACTTTATAGCCAAACCCGTGAAGCAGCGGCGTTAGCAAAAGCTCAAACCTTAGAATTAGAAACAACGTTAAAGAAATTACAACAAACTCAAGCCCATTTAATTCAAACGGAAAAGATGTCTTCTTTGGGTCAGTTGGTGGCGGGTGTCGCCCATGAAATTAATAATCCGATTAATTTTATTTACGGAAATGTGGATTATGCAACTCAATATATGGAGGATTTATTAAGTTTAATTGAACTGTATCAACAGCATTATTCTGAACCTGTTTCTGTTATTCAAGAGGCAATAGAAACGGTTGATTTAGAATTTTTAAAACGGGATTTACCTAAACTCTTAAGTTCGATGAAAGCGGGAGCAAGTCGCATTCAGCAAATTGTTTTATCCTTACGCAATTTTTCTCGTTTAGATGAATCTTCTGTGAAAAAGGTGAATTTGCATGAAGGTTTAGAAAATACCTTATTAATTCTCCAAAATCGCTTATCAGAAGCTGGGGGACAAGAAATGATTCAGGTGATTAAAAATTATGGTAATTTACCCTTGATTGAATGTTATGCAGGTCAAATTAATCAAGTTTTTATGAATTTACTAACGAATGCGATTGATGCGGTTCAGGAGCGAAGATTGGAACGGGATGAGGCTCTTTTTTCTCAATCTTCTGAGGAGGAGATTGATTTTAATTCATTAAATTCTTGGCAACCTAGGATTACCATTACCACTGAAATTAGTCAAAATGAACAGGTTATTATCCGTATTACTGATAATGGGATGGGAATGACGGAAGCCGTTAAAACTAAATTATTTGATCCCTTCTTTACAACAAAACCTGTCGGAAAAGGGACGGGTTTAGGATTAGCTATTAGCTATCAAATTGTTGTGGAAAGACATCAGGGTCAATTGAAGTGTTCGTCTCAAGTCAGAGAAGGCTCAGAGTTTACCGTTGAGATTCCGATTCAACAATACAAAAATTTTACACTTGATCAAAATTAATCCCTTCATATAGAAGTTCCATTGGACACTCAAACTCTATGCTTTTTAATGCGATTACATCCCCATTTTCATACCCATAATAATACCACATTTTCCCTTCTCCTCGATGATAAACTTCAACAGAAATGGATTCTGAATCAATTAACATATATTCTTGTAAACTCGAAATTTGGCGATAATATTTGAGTTTTTTTGTACAATCATAACTAGCGGTACTAGGAGAAAGAACTTCAACAATAACTTTAGGGTTTTGAATAAACTTACGAGATTTTAAGTCTTCAGGATCACAAGTTATAACTAAATCTGGATAAAAATAGCGACTGTTTTGATGAGTCTGAACTTTCACATCTGAGACATTAACTCGACAGCCTCTTTGACGCAAATGAGGTCTAAGGGCAGTATATAAGTTGAGAGCAATGTCATTATGAGGAATACTACCCCCTGTCATCGCTAAAATTTTGCCATCAACATATTCATGACGAAGTTCCTGTGTGGCTTCCCATTCTAGGTATGCTTCCACCGTCATTTTTTGGGGATATTGGGGTTCAGAAATCATAATTTTTTACTCTCTCAATCTAGGGTATTGAATGACTATCTCCTGATCATATTAACATGGCTTAACTCAATTTTACTCAACATTTTGGTATCCTATGATTAAGTTATTCTTCATCTATCCAATGCCAAAATTTAAACTGATAATTGATGCCCTCAATGGCTAAGGTTGCTCTATAATTTTCTGGGGTTTCAATGGTTTTTAATGTCCAATTTTTGGCAATTTCTGAATTTTGGGAAATCTTCAAAATTTGTAAGACTGAACTTAAAGGCGTTTTAATTTCAATATCCTGTAACCCCACTAAGCCTTCTCCCGTTGCTTTTAAATAAGCTTCTTTGCACGTCCAGAGTTGAAAAAATCCAGCATCTTGTTCTTCTAACTGTAAAGAATTTAACCATTGATATTCCGAATCACAAAAAAAGCGTTTAGCTAAAGATAAGATTTCAATTTTACGAATATATTCAATATCTACACCGATATTTTTTTCTAAGGCGATCGCATAAATAGCTTTTCCATAAGAATGAGATAAATTAAAGTGTAGGGGTAAGGGATTTTGATCTAAACTAGGTTTTCCTTTGGAACTATACTTAAATTTAATCTCTGCTGGTGATAAAGTTAAATACTGACTTAGAATCCTTCTTAGGGTTCCCCGTGCGATGATAAATGCTTGTTGATCTTTTTCAAACTTAAAGCGTTCAGCCCGTTTTTTTTCATCAGCAGAAAGAATCGTTTGGTAAAATTGAAGAGATGAAAGCGATCGCTTCAGGTTTGTTTGCCAAACATGAATACTTTGAGAAGATAACTGAAAATATAAATGACTATCCATTACGATGATGAACCTGTTGATATAATTGTTGTAATGTTTGTCCTTGGGTAGGAAATTCTGTAATTTTCACCTCACAAACAACTTGAAATCGTTGTCCTTCCAAGGTGGTAAAAACCTGCTGTCGGAGAGAAATTAAGATATCAGATAGGTGTTCCTGAGCTTCTGCTTGAGTTAACCCCGGCATTCCGACGACAAATTCCCCATTTCCCCAATATCCAATTGTTTCAACTCCAACCGTAGTCATTCCTTGAAATAAACGCCCCCACCGTTGCAAAACTTGATAGCCAATCAAATGCCCATATTCAAGATTAATATCATGCAGTTGACTAAAACTTAATACTCCCAAAGAAAACGGTTGTTCTAATTGTTGACATTTCTGGATTTGTTGTTCTAATTCTTGACTAGACTGGAGATAATTTGCTAACCCTGTGATCGGATCTTTTGTAGACAATGTTTGTAATAATCGAGTCCGTTCTAAACGGTTAGTAATGCGAGTCAATAGTTCTGGCCCCATAACCGGTTTGCTCACATAATCATCCGCCCCCGCCGCAAATACCTGTTGAATCGTTTTACTATCACAATGGGCCGTGAGAAATACAATCGGTAATCCTTGCCAATGGGGATCAGCCCGAACCGTTTGGCAAAGTTCTATTCCACTAACCGGAGACATTTCCACATCTAAAATTAATAAATCCGGTGAAACAGAGTTCAAAACCTCCCAAAACCGCAGGGGGTCAATGAGTCCCGTCATTCTTATCCTCCAAGGCTCTAAAACGGGCCGCAAGGTGGCTAAAAATAACGGGTCATCATCGACGACCAAAACGTTGACTTTGGAGTGCGGAGAGGCGTGTAACAGTTGGCTGGTGGCTTCCCAAATTTGGGTTGGGGTAACAGGTTTAACGAAGATTCTGCGACCCCCTGCACGAGCGACCGTGACTCGATCCATTAAACCTTCTGTGGAGGTTAGGACTAAGACGGGAATGGGAGGAGTACGTTTGGCTAAATCTATAATCAGTTGGGATCGGTCTTCGGCTTTAATATTGGGATAGTCATTGAAGACAACAACCTCTGGAGTATTGATATTTAACCAAGTTTTTGCCTCTACTAAGGTGGGAATTTGTTGCCAAGCTAACCCCATAGAATCTGCTAAAGATTGCAAAGCTTTTCCGAATTCAAGATCGGAATCAATTAATAATAGGCGAGGGGAAATCTCGGAAACTGAATATTCAGGTAAGGAATTCACATTGGGGGAGAGATTGATTTCTAAATTCGGGGGGGTTGAGGTCGGGAAAGACAGAGGAGATTGATCGGGTTCAGACATTGAGTGAGGCAGTAACTTTTCTAATTCGTGAATGTAGGAGTGTAAGAGTTGGATTTGCTCAAAGGTTAGGGGCTGATCTCCTTCTAAATTCTGTTCAATTTTTTGAGCAATTTCTGTCCCTTGTTCTAGGTCAAACATTCCAAGGACTCCGGCTAATTTATGGGCGGCTTGTTCGGCGGCATTACGCAGGGAAGGAAGCAGGGTATTTGTGGTTAAGGCGATCGCTAAATGTTGCAAAATCGCTAACCGTTCTATTAATAAATCTTGATATTGATTCCAGAGTTTTTCTTTGGCTTGGTTAAACTGTTGTTCTAGGGAAATCTCAATTGCAGGCTGAGGAGAATCAACAGAAACAGAGGGCGTTGTTTGGAGTTTTGCACTGAGACGATAACCCAACCCATAAACATTTTCAATCCACTCCGCCGCACCAACCGCTTTTAATTTTTGTCTCAATCCTTTAATATGAGCTTTAACACTTTCTTCTTGGGGTGGATCATCAAAACTCCACAAATATTCAATCAATTCAGCCCGACTAAAAACCCGCGCGGGGTTTCGCATTAATAATTCTAATAAACTATATTCTTTGGGGGTCAGGGTAATGGGTTGATGGGCATAATGAACTTGACAAGTTACCGGATTCAGTTGTAAATTTCCAATTTCTAAGATAGAGGAATGGGAAACCTCGCCTCGTCGTAATAAAGCCCGAACTCTCGCTTGAAATTCGGCAATATCAATCGGTTTAATTAAATAATCATCAGCACCCGCATCTAAACCTCGGATGCGCTCGCTTGTTCCGTCTTTAGCGGTTATTAATAAAATCGGGATGGTACTGCCTTGATAACGTAATTTTTGACACAGCGTAATGCCGTCTAATTTCGGTAATCCTACATCAATGACAATTAAGTTATAAGTGGTACTTTGAGCATATTCCCACCCCATTTGACCATCTTCAGCTTGATCGACAATATAACGCTGGTTGGTTAAAGATTGTACCAACATTGATGCAAAAATTGGATCATCTTCGATCAACAAAATTTTCATGGTGAGTTTAATCTTTCCCTTGAAATGCGATACCTTCCCGACTTTTTCCCGATCCTACCTTAACTTTAGATTTGAGAATTCCTTCTGACTCCAACTCAAACGGTTTTTCTCGGTTTATTCTCCAGTGTAACGTACCTGTAGATAGGCGTTATCTTGGGTTCTACATTGAGAAGAAGCAAGGAAATTAATTCCTCACTTCTTCTCAATTCCTATCTTATCTTAACGGGATCTTCCTCTAGTCTCCAATTATTCTGTCTTGATTTTGATAAATTGCCGATCATTAAACCTTGACTAGAGTGGATTTTCCCAGTTTTGAACAGATGCTGAGGAGCCATTAGAAATGTTCCAGATTCCTTTACCACCAACCTTACCCATCAGTCGATTATTTACAGCCTTCTTAGTTCTTCCCCTCGTGATGTTTCATAGTCAACGCGCGATCGCTGATAAGTCTGATTTTGTGATTGCCAATAACAGTAGTAAAATGGTAACAGAACTCTATCTGTCTGATTCGAGCCTTGATAATTGGGAATATGACATTTTGCAAACCGATGTGTTACCAACGGGGCAAAGTGTTCAAGTTGTATTCTCTGATCCTAACTCGGCTCGGTGTTTTTACGATATTCGTGTTGTATTTGCTGATGGGCAAATCTGGGAAGACTACCAGATTAATGTCTGTAGGAATAATCTTTACACCTTTGTTGATCCCACTCAAACTTAATATTAATTGTTTTAGGTTTGAGTGATTAACGTTGACTCCTTATCTCAAAAATTCTTCTAACTAAATCCTATGATTCATCACCTTTCTATTCCGGCTAAAAATCCCCGTCAAGTCGCTGAAGTTCTAGCCAAGATTTCTCAAGGAAAATTTGCTCCTTTTCCCCCCCATCCGGGTAGTTATTTTGTGTTAATGTTAGATGAATATGGAACCGCCATTGAGGTCTATCCCTTCGGCACAGAATTAACACCGGGAACCGGATCTCAAGATGTTCTATTTACCCATAATGCTTGGGGTTCTAACTATAGTGCAACCCATCTAGCTCTTTCTGTTCCGATTACTCAAGAGGAAATTGAAACCATTGCGGCCGAAAACGAATGGCGTGCGGTTCGTTGTAATCGAGACAATGCTTTTGATGTCATAGAATTTTGGGTAGAAAATCAATTTTTAATTGAACTTTTACCTCCAGAATTTGCCCAAAAATATTTATCCTTTATGCAACCCCATCAAATTGAGCAATTTCTAGCGGCTGCTACTGTTTCGACACCTTGAATCAGTTATCAGTTATCAGTTATCAGTTATCAGTTATCAGTTATCAGTTATCAGTTGTTAGTTAATAACTCAACAAGGAAATAACTTTGTTATTCTTTCAACCCTTGTTTTAAATCCATTGCTAATTTATTAAAATTTAATTGGGAAAAGGTTCCTGTAAAAACCCATTGTCTAACGACTAATCCTAACCAAATTCCGGCTAAAAACATCAGCCAAAACATCAGGGGAGATTGAAGTTCTAAACCGCTTTTTAAGTTCATCCCAAATACGCAGGAAATAGCCGTAAGCGGAAAGAAAATCGCAGCTAAAGTATTGAGTCGATTTCCAGCTTTAGCAGCAGCTTCTGTTTCAGTTGCAATTTTAAAATCCAAGGCATTTTTTGTGTTAATATAAAGAATATCTAACGTGCGTTCAATTTCATAAGCCCAATCTCTTAAATCCACAATATCTCGATCTTGAGGAATTGCTTCTCTGGCTGTTTGTAACGTGGCGTGTAAGTTTTCTGTCGCTAATTGTAGGGGGGTAATAGCCTCTAAAAGGTTAAAATAATCCTCTGCGGTTTTAGCAATATTATATAATTGATTTAAGTCTTCTTCGGCTGAATGATACTCTTTCAAATGATTCGTTAATTGTTGAAACGCGACACCCCCTTTACTACATTCCCAACGACCATCAGGTCTACGCCAAAATAAGACCCCTTCTCGATGACGCTCGCCCGGTTTGGGCGCTTTATGTAATACTAATAACAGATGCTCATCGGCTATCATCGCCCGTTGTTTACCAAAACTTTTTTGACCAAAGCGATCGCAAATCGCTGACGGAAGATTCCAAGTTGGGGGTAATTTCATAAGAGAGGAGGGAACAGGGAACAGGGAACAGGGAACAGGGAACAGGGAACAGGGAACAGGGAACAGAAAAGAAGAGTTTACTTTTTAAGTTTGCTGTATTAGTTTTTGTCAATCACCGTATTTACAGAACTGCTTAAATTAAGGGTTATCTATTGACAGTTCAGGGTTAACCGCTAATTGTAAACTGTCAACAGATAATAGCCTGCTAAAACCTATTTTTTATCTTTTTTTCCGGGAGCATTTTCGGGTTTGGCTTCAGGATCAGAAGACTTTAAAGCTTCATCTAAAATTACTCTTGCTTCTTCGGCTTTTGCTCTCGCTTCTCGATATCGAAGATTAGAAACCGCAAAGTTTTTTAACACCTTAAACCCATCTTTTAATTCGGTTACTTCTTCTACCGTTACAGGTTGATCTGTAAACAAAATATCAATGGCTTCTCGCACTTTTAGAGCTTCTTCCCGTGATTCCATTACTTTCAATTTCAACGAAGCCAAATTACTCAAAATCTGCACAGCTTCAGAAATGGCATCTTCTTCTTCAACGGGGGTATCATCGGGCTCTTTGACTTCGATAAACTGTTGAGGACTAAAGCCTTCATCTAATTCCGTTGGCAGTTTACCTGCATCCATCAATTCCATGAGTTTGTCCATCGCTTTCTCACGGGCTTGGGATGAATCTTTGCCTCGGACGGTGAGAACGATTTCTGGACTTTGAGCAAGGGTGTAGCGAACCATATTGACACAGACTGCCTATGATAACTCTTGACTTCTATTGTAGCAAAGGTTCGGTTCAGATTAGGTTAAACTTATCTACAATTTGGGTTTTAACCGTTAGGAGCGACTGATAAAGGTTTAAGATTAAATCAGTTAATCTAATTTTGAGTTGAGTTGGGACGATGAAAGAACAATTGATCAAATGGTTAAATCGAATTTTAGTGGCGGATGTCTTTTTAGTATTATTCAGTTTTTTTTGGTTAGTGATTGCGGTTTTAGGACATTCTTTTAAAGTCAATCTCGGCTTAGATTTATGGTACAAACTTTGGGAACCTGTGTTTACTCCCGCTATTGGCATTTTAATGGGAGGGGCGATTCTTAGTTGGGCGATTAGTAAAGTTAACCAATTATTTTTTAGCCCCAAATCCGATGAATTCTGAAGAATAGGTTGGGTTTAGCAATTGTGAAACCCAACCTATTAAACAATTTCTGATTTCTTGAAGATTAAGGAATAATCAAGAAAATTCCCCAAGCGAGAAGAGACAAAATAAACAAAAAACTAACTCGCCAGTACAATCGATCCCGTTCATAGTTTGACATCGGTTGAAATCTCCTTAAAATCTAAGGGAAGTTAGGGGATTTGACCTCAACCTAACTGCCCAAAATTTCTTATTTTTTCAACTTTTCTCCTAAGAGTTGATTGGTCAGTTTAGGGTCAGCCCGTCCGCCCGTTTTCTTCATAATTTGCCCCACAAAAAACCCTTGAAGTTTGGTTTTGCCAGCATGATATTGTTCGAGTTCTTTGGGATTTTCAGCTAACACTTGATCGATAATTTCTTCTAAAGCTTTAGGATCGGATAATTGAATTAATGCTTTGGCTTCCACTAAATCTTTAGGAGAACCTCCTTTTGCCAATAATTCCGGTAATAAATCTTTGGCAATTTTACCACTAATCGTTCCGGCTTCAATTAAAGCAATTAACTCCGCTAATTCTTGAGGTTTGAGGGCAATTTTAGTGATACTGCATTTTTCGTTTTTTAGATAGGCGGTAATATCCCCCATAATCCAGTTTACCGCTTGTTTAATATTAGCACCTGCGGCAATAGTTGCTTCAAAATATTCAGAAACCGGACGATCATCCGTTAAAACACGAGTATCATAGGGGGATAATCCTAATTCTGTTTCATAGCGATGACGTTTGGCAGCCGGAAGTTCAGGTAATTGGGATTGCCAAGTTTTTAATTGTTCAACAGACACTTCAATCGGGGGAAGATCGGGCTCAGGAAAATAGCGATAATCGCTTGATCCTTCCTTCGTTCGCATACTAATCGTTCGTTGACTTCCTTCTTCCCATAAGCGAGTTTCTTGAATAATTTTTTCTCCCGCTTCTATGGCTGCAATTTGCCGTTCTATTTCATGATCAATCGCCCGTTGAATGGCACTAAAAGAGTTCATATTTTTAATTTCAACTTTCGTTCCAAACTCTTTTTGACCCACAGGACGCACGGAAATATTAACATCACAACGCAGAGAACCTTCCTGCATATTGCCATCACTCACGCCTAAATACCGCATAATTCGACGCAATTCTTGGGCGTATTCAGCCGCTTCTTGTCCCGAACGAATATCCGGTTCAGACACAATTTCTACTAAAGCAATTCCCGCCCGATTATAATCAACCATAGAATAGGTTGAACCGGAAAGGCGATCGCTTCCACCATGAACTAATTTTCCCGCATCTTCCTCCATGTGTAAGCGAGTAATGCCGATGATTTTGCGCCTTGAACTGCCATCTTCCTCAACAATTTCAATTTCTAATTGACCCTTTGCGGCAATCGGTAAATCATATTGAGAAATTTGATAATTTTTAGGCAAATCAGGATAAAAATATTGTTTGCGATCAAATTTACTGTAAGCAGCAATTTCACAATTAAGGGCTAACCCAGCTTTTACGGCATATTCTAAGACTTTTTCATTTAACACCGGGAGGACACCGGGTAATCCCATACAAATGGGATCAATATTCATATTGGGATCAGCCCCAAATTTCGTGGAAGAATTGGAGAAAATCTTAGTTTCCGTACTCAGTTGACAATGGGTTTCTAACCCAATAATCGCTTCATACTTCGTTGTAACAGGTGCAGTAGCGGTCATAGACATTCATCAGACTTTTGTTAACAGCTATTCCCTATTGTATATTTTTTTTGTTGCTCTGAGTCTGTCAGACGATGGATCATGGCTTAATTTTATCTAAAAATAGGTTTTAATCAACAAAACAGGGTAAAATCTTATTCTTAAGCTGAGTTTTATCTTTTATAATGCCAATTTCAAATTCTTCCCTTGTATCATCAGAGGAGTACATCCGGGTTAACCCTCGCTTAACAATTGAAACTTTTCGGGAAAAATGCCCGGTTACGGCTGGAGAGGACGTGATCAAAGGGCTAACTCAAACCCCGAAAACCTTACCGCCTAAATATTTTTATGATGATCAGGGATCATTATTGTTTGAGAAAATTTGTGAGTTACCTGAATATTATTTAACGCGAACAGAAACTAAAATTTTACAAGATTATGCCTCGGAAATTGCCCATTTAACAGGCCCTTGTGAAGTTGTAGAATTAGGAAGTGGGAGTTCTACAAAAACTCGGATTCTATTAGACGCTTATCAAGAGTTAGGTCATCCTCTACATTATTTACCCATTGATATTAGTGGGGGAATTTTAGAACAAAGTGCCTATTCTCTCCTGGAAGATTATCCCACGCTGCATATTCATGGGATTGTTAGTACCTATGAAACAGCCTTAAAACATCTCAATTCTTCTCCTTTACCATCACGAATGATCGGTTTTATTGGAAGTACATTAGGCAATTTAAAACCCGAAGAATGCCATGTTTTTTTTGCCCATGTTGTTGAATCGTTGCAGCCCGGAGATTATTTTTTATTAGGGGTAGATTTACATAAATCTAAGTCGATTTTAGAACCTGCTTATGATGATAGTCAAGGCGTGACGGCTGCTTTTAACTTAAATATGTTGCGACATTTAAACCGTTTGTTTGAAGGAAATTTTAAGATTGAGCAATTTGAACATTTAGCCTTTTACAATGACACGAAGCATCAAATTGAAATGCACTTAAAAAGTTTGCGATCGCAAATCGTTGAACTTAAAACCCTAAATTTAACGATTGAATTTGCCGAAGGCGAAACGATTCATACTGAAATTTCTCGTAAGTTTCAATTTGAACAAATTCAAGAGGAATTACAAACCCTAGGATTAGTTACATTAAAGCATTGGACAGATGAAAATCAATATTTGGGTTTAATCTTGTGTCAATTGCAATAGACAGTTATCAGTTATCAGTCATCAGTCATCAAGTATCCGCATCATCAGTTATCAGTTATCGGTTCATGGTCAATTGTTATTTGCTAAAGTTTTAAAATCAGTGCTGATCACTTGTTTTTGATCCAATCTTCGCCGACTCGAATGGTTAAATCTGAACCCAATTCTCCTGTGGCAGAGGCTTTAATTTCCCCTAAGCCAAGGGCTTTTTGCATCAATTTTGCCGCCCCTAAATCTCCGCCTTGAACAATAATTTGGGTTTGCAATTGTGGAGTTGATTCTATTGGGGCTAAATAAACTTGATTAAATCCTTGATTGGATAAAAAGTTAAGCATTTTTTCAGACCCAATCGGATGACCAGAGGCATTTTGAATCGCAATTTTTAAATCTTTGGATAAACTTTCATAAGCAGACGGTTCATAGGAACTTTTTAAGGTGTATCCTGTTGAATCTAAACGGAAATATTGATACATCACTCGATCCCGTCCCTGTTCATCCAGGAACCAATAACTACTATTAGAATCTTCCTGGAAACTAGAACGACCGGGTAACATCACCATTTTAAAATTCTGGGGGTCAAGATTCAAACCAAAATTAACTAAGGTTAAAATTTCTTCAAAACTCAAATTAGTATCAATATATTTTTGCATAATCCGAATAATTTCAGGAACACGCGGTAAAACTGTCGGATCTTTGAGTCGAACTAAAATCGCTTCCATTAACGCTTGTTGACGCTGAACACGGCCTAAATCTCCATAACCATCACCCCGAAAGCGCACAAATTGATCCGCTTGTTCTCCATTAATGGTTTGCCAACCCGGTGCTAAATCAATTTTTAATTGCTGAGTTTTATCTTGATAGGACATCGGTTGAGGAATATAAACTTCTACTCCTCCTAAAAAATCCACTAATTCTCGAAATGCACCACTACTTACACGAACATAACGGTTAACTTCAATTTTATTTAAAGTATTTTCAATTACCTGTTGTGCTAATTGAGCACCCCCCCAATAATTCGCCTCATTAATTTTTCCAGTTCCATAACCCGGAATTTCAACTTGAGTATCACGGGGAATAGATAATAAACTCACGGATTTATCTTGGGGTTCAAAACCCACTACTAACACCGTATCACTGCGACCTTTAAAAACATCAGGGGACGCTGAATCTTGATTATGATTACCATCAATTCCCAACACCAAAATATTAACCGAACGAGATAAATTATATTTAAACCGATGTCGCCATAGCCCATCTAAAATATTTAATTCGGGTTCATTAAAATCAAATTTTTCAGGAGCAAGTAAAGCTGTCATTGCTCCTAAAATAGCTGAAATACTAGCCAGCAATAAGACAATAAAACTAAAAAATATTAATTGGAGAATTTTAGGTTTTTGACGGTAAGGGAACGGAGAAGTCATAAGCTGATTTAAGGATAGCTTTTCAGGGAAATATAAAAACTGAAAATCTATCGTCTAATAGTCAGGTTCATTTGTCAAGATAGATTAAATCATCCTTTGTGTTCTCCATTCCCCTGTGATCAAATTCTTAAGATTTTAATCCGGCTTCTTGTAAGCGTTCTAGGGAAATTTTAGCAGCTTCAGCCACTTGAGGATGACTATCTTTGACTAAATAGTTCAACGCCGAAAGACTTTTGGGCGTCATCAAATGACCTAATGCTTCAGCTAATCGTTGCCGAACTAACCAATCTTCAGCTTGAGCAAAGCGAAGAATATGCTCAACAGATTCAACATCTTTAATTTCTCCGATCGTCGCGATCGCAGCTTGATGTAAAATCACTTCATTACTGTTTAATGCAGCTAATAAAACATCACGGGCGCGAATATCTTTTAGGTTGCCTAAAGAAACTGCTGCACTAAATCGAACCAGCCAATCTGTATCTTCATAAAAAGCTCTAACTAAAGGTTCAAATGCTCGAATATCTTCTAAATAACCCAAAGCCCCTGCTGCATCAGCCCTGACTCCATAATCAGGATCAGTTTCTAATAGATTCACCAACAGGGGATAGCATTCTGCTGTGGGTTTAATTCCTAGGGCAAAAACCGCCATTGACCGCACTTGTAAACTGGGATCATTGAGAACTTTTTTAATTAAAGGAACAGCATCTTCTGGGGGAATTTCCCGCAAAGAAACTAACGCCAATAAGCGATCGCGTAAGTTGGCACTCTCTAACTGATTTGAAATATTTTCTAAGTTCAACGGTTGACTCATTCGTAAATCAGGTTCAATTTAATCTTTATGTATTATAGTAAAAAAAACTCAAATTTGTAGAACACAAAGTTGCCTAAACGTAACTAAATTCTGCATTTCCCGATCAGGGGGAGTTAGGCGGATCAACTTCAGCCTAACTCCCCTAAATTTCTCTTATTTTTTTTTGACCCTAAACTGTCCCCAATGTTCTTCACCTTGACGCTTAGAGGTTGAGTTTGTCACCGGATGAAGATCAAGAATATGAAATTTATCTTGAAAATATGCTTGAATTTCCCCAGGTGTAATCCCAAACGGTGGCCCTCCAGGACGGGAATGGGTAAAAAACAACCCCAACAATTGCCCCTTGGGTTTCAGAATAGACTCAACTAACTGGACATAATTCCCGCGTTTTTCTGGGGAAATGGCACAAAAACAAGTATGTTCAACGACATAATCAAATTGTCCTGAAAACTCTTCCGATAATTCAAAAATATCCCGTTGTAAGAATATTGCTGAGGTGGGTAAATCTTGTCCTGAACCTTTTAAAAGAGACGGTTGAGCTATCAACTTCTGTTGCCAGTTTAAGGCTTCTTCAATTGCAGAAGTCGCGAAATCAATCCCAACAACATCAAATCCATAACTGGCAAACAACAGCGCCTCATAACCCCTTCCACAGCCTAAAACCGCAGTTTTTCCCGGTGGTAGGGTGTGAGAAGATTGCAAAAAATCAACAAAGGGGGGTGCTGGTTCTCCTAAGTCCCATCCTGGGGTTCCCTGTTGATAGTGTTCTTCCCAAAAATTGGGTTCATTAACTGATAAAATCATAACTATTTATTGTGAAATTACATTAAACTCATCAGCGATCAGTCTCCGATCAACGCTCAGTGAGTTTGTGTTGACATTCCAAGATTAAAAACCTTGTGCCTTTTACCACGAACTTTTTTTAGAGCATCACTATGGAATTTTATCAGTCTGTGCGGTATTCATCAGCTTTAGAACAAGCCATTGATCGAAATCCATTTATCGTTACCCCCGAAACTTCTTTAGCCGATGTGATCAAGGTATTGGGGCTCTCTCAAAATCATTGTCTGTTAAACCCTAGCCATTCTTCAGTAGAAGATTCTAGGGCAAATTGTGTGTTCGTGATTCATCAAGATCCAGAAGAATTTGTTCATGTTCTTCTCGATGAACACCCTCAACCTTCCTCTCTTTTAGGCATTGTAACGGAACGAGATATTGTTCAGTTAATTGCGGCGGGAATTTTAGATAATTTAAAGGAAGCACCGCTTCATAAAATTCGGGTCGCTGAAATTATGTCTCCGGTTACGGTTAGTTTAACTGAATCCGATGATCAAGATATTTTTACCGCTTTATCCTTATTTCGACAACATCAAATTCTCCATTTACCCGTTTTAGATAGTCGAGGGCAGTTAGTGGGAGTGATTTCCCCAGAACGAATTCGTCGGGTTTTACAACCGTCTAATATTTTAAGATTGCGACGAGTTGGAGATGAAATGTTAACCCAAGTTGTGACGGCTCCGGTAACAACATCCGTATTAAGTTTAGCTCAAATGATGGCGGCACATCAAGCCAGTTGTGTTGTGATTTTTCAAACGGGAACTCGAAAAAAATTAACCCCCGTTGGATTAGTTACAGAACAGGATATTGTGGAGGCACAATTTTTAGAATTAGATTTAACCTTAACACCCGCAACAACGGTAATGGGAACTTTATCCTTTTCTTTAAAACCCAATGATTCTTTATGGCTGGCCCATCAAGAAATGCAAAAGCAACAGGTACAACGGTTAGTCGTTTGTGGAGATGAAGGAGAATTATTAGGAATTATTACACAAGTTAGTTTATTAAGAATGCTTGACCCGACGGAAATGTATCGGGTGGTTAAACAATTGCAGCAATCCGTTAATCAACTGCAAACGGAAAAATTAGAACTGTTAAAAAGTCGCAATGCGGAACTGGAAAAACAAGTTCAAGAACGCACCTCTAAAATTCATGAACAGTTACAACGGGAACGACTGTTAGCCAAAATTTCCATGAGAATTCATCAATCCTTAAATTTAGATGAAATTCTCAATGCAACAGTGGCGGAAGTTCGACAATTTTTACAAGCTGATCGGGTGTTTATTTATCATATTGAATCCGACCAAACCGGAAAATTAGTGGCTGAATCCGTTGCTATTGGATGTAAATCCCTGGCTAATGATCAGCTTTTTAAAGAATCAGTTCAATGTTACTTAACGGTATTTGAACAGGATAATATTTATGCGGTTTCTGATATTCAAAAATCTTCCTTAAGTCCTGAAGAAATTAATCAATTAAATCAACAGGAAGTGACGGCTTATCTCGTGGTTCCCATTTTGCAAGATGGGCAATTGTGGGGAATTATTACCGCCCATCAGTGTTCAGGTTCTCGCCATTGGCAACCTTCAGAAACCCTATTATTACAACAGCTTGCCACTCAATTAGCGATCGCCATTCAACAAGCTCAATTATATCAACAAGTTCAAGCGTTAAATACTGATTTAGAACGTCAAGTTCAAGATCGAACGGCTGAACTCCAACAAAAAGTTCAAGAATTGCAACAGTTAAATATTCTCAAAGATGATTTTTTGAGTACCGTTTCCCATGAACTGCGGACTCCTTTAGCGAATATGAAAATGGCAATTCATATGTTAAAAATTGCCCCCAATTCTGAGCGCGGTCAAAAGTATTTAGAGATCCTAGAATCCGAATGTCTGCGAGAAACCAATTTAATTAATGATTTATTGGATTTACAACGGTTGGAATCCTCCTCTACCCCCATTGCTCTCGAAAGTTTAGATTTATTGGAATGGTTGCCCAATATTATAAATCCTTTTTATTCCCGTACTCAGGAACGCCAGCAGGTGCTAACTGTATCCTATTATCCCCATTTACAACCCATTAGAACAAACGCCAATAGTTTAGAGCGGATTTTGGCAGAACTGTTAAATAATGCCTGTAAATATAGTCCAAATGGGGGAGAAATTTTTCTAGGAATTCATTATCGTTCTTTATCAAATTGGTTGGAATTAATATCAACCCCTAAAACCAAACGCAAAGGTAAAAAACAAGAGAATTCTCTCCTTTCTCCCTCAATTTCCGACTCCTTACAAATTGTCATTCGTAACCCAGCAGAAATTCCGGCTAAAGAACTCCCCCGGATTTTTGAGAAATTTTATCGGGTTCCCAATGCAGACCCCTGGAAGCAAGGAGGAACCGGGCTAGGATTAGCATTAGTCCAAAAATTAGTTGAACAATTAGGCGGAACAATTCAAGTTGAAAGTGACCCAAATTTAACAACTTTTACCATTGAGTTTCCCTATTAAGTTCAGTTTTGATTGACGGAGTTGGGACAAGTTACACAATCATTTTTCAGCAATAACAAGCATCTCAAAATCGACCGTTGTTAATTTGTCATTTCTGGAAAATGCTCCCAACTTAGCCCCATAAATATCTATGCTGCTGTAACCGAGAGATTTAAGTAGCCAGGTAATTTCGCTCGGCACATAACACCTTTCATTACAGACAAGAGATTTCTTGTTTCCCAGGTCATCTTCAAATTCGGTTATGTTATGCTCCCGAAATGTCATCAAGTCAAAACTATTGCTTTTGCAGGTAGCATTTCCGGCTTCTGTTGTTGATTCATAGAATTGCTCAACCGAATGATATAAGGGGAACAGTCCATTTAAAGTTGTGAATATAAGTTTAGCATTCGTCTTTAACGAGCGGGTGACATTTTTTAGGATTTCAAAGTTCATTTCATCAGTTTCCATGAGGGCAAATCCTCCCTCGCAAAGCATGATCGCGGCATCAAATTCATGATTGAATGGCAAATTTCTAGCATCCTGCTGCTGAAAATCAATGATCAAATTTTCAATTTTTGCTTTATCCCTTGCCCTTTTAAGCTGAGATTCGGATAAATCAATTCCCGTAACAGAATATCCCCGCTTTGTCAGTTCAATTGTATGTCTTCCTGTACCGCAGCCCACATCTAATATTTTTAAGGATTTATTAAATCCTAATTCTTTTTCTATGAAATCACATTCACCCATTGTCCCTTGGGTAAAATTCTCAGAATCATATTTTTGTCCGTAATTCTCGAACAGGGATTCGTACCATTGTTTTTGAGTCATATTATTTAATCCCATCATTAATCTCGAAATACTAAATACCCAACTTTTTATTGTCAAACAGTAGCAAAGGTTGTGGCATTAGTGTTGTTTTTTGCTGCCCTCGTTGCCGCAATGGTGCTAATTTCACGATCAATGAAAAATAACCCTTGACCTTCTACACCAATCAACTTAATCTTGTCAAGAATACTCTTAAACAAAAATTCTTCTTCATGCTGTTCGGCTACATACCATTGTAAAAATTGCAGGGTTGAATAATCGGGTTCTGTATTGGCTAAATGCACTAGATTATTAATCTTACCCGTGATAAATTGTTCGTGAGAATAGATTTTTTCAAACATCTCTTTCAGAGAATTATATTCGGTGGGAGGTGCTTCCATACCCTGCAAAATAACTAATGCACCTGTTTCCTGTAGGTAGCTAATTAAACGGCGCTGATGCAACATTTCTTCATCGGCGTGTTGGCTGAGAAATGTCGCACAACCATCTAAGGCTTTATAAGCACACCAAGAACTCATTTGCAAATAAAGATGGGAGGAAAACATTTCCAGGTTAATTTGTTCATTCAACCGATCGATCATTGCTTGTGACAGCATGGCAATATCTCCTTAATTAATTATAAGTTTATCCACTGGTCTGTACTCATTCTAACAATGTCCAATTTTTGGATTCTTGAAGAAGGGAATAAATCAATTATCTTTTAATTTATTGACTATCTTTATCAAGAAGCTAAAGCTAGTTTATAGTCTTTTGCCAGAAAATAATATTAAGTTTTGTTAACACAAGCCTCTTTGCTACTCCCAGATACCCTACACCCCAAGGGGGGTCACAGCGATCTGCCTCCAGGCTTCAATCCCCAGTCAGGTCTGATGCTGAGGGACAATAATTATAAAGATTTGCAATAAGATTGTATAAACTTAGTTGATCTTGAGTCGTGAATAGATATAGAACGTTGAAGGTGGCGTCAAAATAAGATCAGATATCAAGTTGAGGCTCTGTACCTATGCCGAAATGGAAATTAACCACAGAATTTACCTTTGATAGCGCCCATTATATTAAAGATTATGATGGGCCTTGTGGACGAATGCACGGTCATACCTATCGCGTGCAAGTGGAAGCAACATCTGACAAATTACATCCCTCAGAACGTTGTCCTCATCCCGTGATGGTTGCTGATTTTAAAAGTTTACGATGGGCAAAACAAGATGTTACAAAAGGAGGCTTAGATCATGGGGTATTAAATGAAATTTTTCCCCCGGAATATGAAACAACTGCCGAAATGATTGCCAAATACATTTATGATTTTACCAAAAAAAGAATCAATGAAGGCATCAAGTTAAAAGTTAGGGTTTCAGAAACCCCTAATTCTTGGGTCGAGTATGAAGATGATGAATCAGAGATTTAGGCGTTAATTTAACGGATGAGTGGTAGAATTAATTTAATCTAAATCTACCCCTTCCTCAACAATTTTTTTCAGATCAGCATGAACTATTTAGCTTTAGCAACGGATTTTGATGGAACCTTAGCGACAGATGGAATGGTGGAGGAATCTACTTTAAAAGCTTTAGAACGGTGGCAACAGTCAGGGCGGCAGTTAATTCTGATTACGGGCAGACAACTGGATAATTTAATTGCTCATATTCCGGTTATTAATGTGTTTGATTGGGTGATTGCAGAAAATGGAGCCGTATTATATCAACCCACTACCCAGGTCGAAAAATTATTAGCAGAGCGCCCCTCTGAAGCCTTTATAACCTTATTACGCGATCGCATTGATCAAAAACAACAATCTTTAAAAAATCAGGCGATTCCAGAGGAATTTTCTAAGATTGCTCAAGCTCAAACTTTAGAGGTTTTGGGAGTGGGTCGAGTGATTATTGCTACTTGGGAACCCTATTTAGACATTACCCAGAAAACGATTCAAGAGTTAGGCGTTAATGTTCAAATTATTTGCAATAAAGGTGCAGTTATGGTATTACCCGAAGGCATTAATAAAGCCTTTGGATTAAACGCTCTTTCCCAATTAATCAACCTGCCTCTACAACAAATTGTTGGTGTTGGGGATGCAGAAAACGATTGTGATTTTTTAGAACAATGTGGTTATTCCGTCGCCGTTGCCAACGCCTTACCCAAAGTCAAAGAAAAAGTTAATTGGGTCACACAAAATAGTCGAGGAGCAGGAGTTATAGAATTAATAAATCACCTTCTATAGCTAGTAAAACCTTAACGGGAAACACACAGAAAAACAGTTCAATATCTTACTGATAACTGATAACTGATAACTGATAACTGATTCATGAATCGTCGTAAATTTTTAGCGGGATTAACCTTAACGGGAATTGCGACTCAGTTGCCCGTTTTAGCTCAGTCTGTATCTGTTCCTCGGTTACTCAAACCGTCCCGTTTAAACCCAGGAGATACAGTGGGGTTAGTAACTCCAGCCAGCCCCATTTTAAAAGAACATTTAAAATGGATTCAACTGCAATTAGGACAACAGGAATTAACCGTTAAAGTTGCCCCTCATGTGCTGAGTGAATACGGCTATTTGGCGGGAACCGATCAACAACGGGCGGCTGATATTAATCAAATGTTTGCTGACCCAATGGTTAAGGGAATTATTGCCACAGGAGGGGGTTGGGGAAGTAGTCGAATTTTATCGTTATTAGATTATGATTTAATTCGCCAATATCCTAAAATTTTTCTCGGTTATAGTGATATCACAGCCTTGCTATTAGGATTATATAGCCAAACGGGATTAGTTACCTTTCATGGATTATTAGGCACTTCATTATGGACTCCTTATTCAGTCAGTTGGTTACAAAAACTCTTATTTGATGCCCAAATTATTACCTTTCAAAATCCTGCCAATATTCGAGTTGAAACCCTTTATCCAGGTCAAGCCCAAGGACAGTTAATAGGAGGCAATTTATCTGTTTTATCAACTTTAGTCGGTTCAGACTATTTACCGAATTGGCAGGGCAAAATCTTATTTGTGGAAGATGTAGGTGAGGATATATACCGAATTGATCGAATGTTAACCCATTTAAAATTAGCTGGAATTTTAGATCAGATTTCAGGGTTTATTTTTAGCCAATGTACATCCTGCACTCCGGGGGAGGGAAATGAACCCTCTTTAACCTTATGGCAAGTCTTAACGGATTTAATTCAACCCTTAGAGATTCCCGCCTGGTATGGTTCGATGATGGGTCATATTCGAGATCAATTTACGGTTCCTTTAGGGGTAAAAGTAGAAATTGATACCGGAAAAGGAACGATTACAATGTTGGAAAATGCTGTGATTTAAGAATAATATTCCTGTTTTAATGTATTCAGTTTTACTGAAATTAGGAGAACACAGACAACCCAGGAAACTGAGTGTCTGCGTTACTGCCGATGATCACTGGAAATATATCACTCTGATATCGATTGTTCCCTCTTTTTTATTGTTTGTTCCCTCTTTTTTATTGATTGTTCCCTCTTTTGGAGGAAAACCTTTACAATTGCCATAAAAAAACTACATTTATATTAAATTTTGGTTAAAGTTTATTTATACTATTATTGATTTTTGTATCCCAAACTACAAGTATTGTAATAAAAAGTTGACACAGTTAAAAATTTCCAAAAAGTATAGAATATCTTTAGAAAAATTGGCTAAAATTATCAATTAATTCGACTAGACTTGAAGCAGACTGTAGAAGTTAAGTAACAAACGGTTTTCTGAATTCTACTTTTGCTTATGTATTTCTAAATCCTCCAATGAACCTGACTGCCTAGGACGCAAGCTTTTATGATGTTCTCCCAATCTCCAGAACAACTGAACCCTCTATCTAATTCCGTAGATAGAAATGAAATGACATTGACGGCTGTTCGATGGGCGCAGAAATATTATGCAAAAGCTGCTGCTCATAGCCATTGCAGTTCAACTCATCTTTTTTTAGACGATCAGGAAGTTGATGTTACTGAATTTGATGAGGATCGTTCTCGTATCGTGGCAGAGCTCATGAAAAACTTGAGCCTTTTAGGAACATTAGCATGGAATAAAGTTGGAGCCATTTTAGGGATTGACTGGAATCGCTATCCGGTCAATAAACTAGGATTAAAACAGGCGGCTACCCTGATTCAAGATGTATCTAAACTGTATCATCAAGCCTTAGAAGTTTTTGCTCAATATGAGTACCCCTTCCGCCTATCGGTATCCCTAGGGCGAGAGACGATCAAACTGCGTCGTAAATACTCTCAACCAGAACCCTTGATGTTAGTTTTACTCCAATTGCAGTTTCATTATATGGGGCGAATGTTGTTGGAGTGGATGTCAATGAAGGAAAGAACAGTTTTCTTTCTCTACTTTAAAACCTTGGAGGATTATTTATATTCTCCGTTAGGGGAAGTGAATGATCTAGCAGCCCAACATCAACCCGATTCTCCCGCTTTAATTGCGGTTCAACAGTTACTTTCCATCTTCACAACCGTTGCTCATCATACTTATCATAAAGTGTATGATTTGAATCTGGGGTATCGCAGTATTAGCGGGGATCTGAAAAATCATCTGCTTCAATACTCTGCTACGCGCGATATTGAGTTATTCCAGATTTATTTATGCTGGTGCACCCTACAGAATAGTTTACATCCAATTCAACAAGAATTATTTCCCATGTGTGTGATTTTATATCCTAGACTCCATATTAGTTGGAAGTTAATTCAGGATATGTTGAGTGAGCTATCCGAGGAATTAGAAAAACGCTTGCTTCCTCAAAATTTCGCCGTCTTTTCTCCCTATCTTCAGGTATTAGCAGAAATCTTTTCTGATCGAGTAGTGCAACCGATCTAATCCTAGAAACCGGGTTTCTCAGCGAGAGATAATAGCAAGAAACCCGGTTTCTGAGTAACTGTTAAGATTTCCCTGGCCCTAACTTATACCAATGTTGTACTGCTAACCAAATTCCTGATAATAATCCCGCTAGACTTAACGTTATTCCACTGTAGGGAACTAATAACCCTAATACAGGTAAGATTGCACCAGAAATTGTACAAATTATCGCAACTAAAGAGGCTTGACGGTTGTTTCCGAGTCCCCAAACTGCAAAAAGTAATAAGGGAGAAATCAACATCCACGCTAGTTTCGCATCAATGAAGCGACTGCTATAGGTTAAAGTTAATAAACAGGCAAAAAACAAGCCTGCAATGATCATAATATCTCGCAGGGTTAAGGGTAAAGAGAGATACAGTAAAATAATCCACCCTAAAAATATTCCGGGTGCGAGTAATAATAATCGGGGGATCACGCCTGTATTCCGAACTGGGGAAGTTGCTGTAAATACCCCTAATGGATTTTTAACAGAAATATTGCCTTCATAAATCCAAGAAAGTTGTCGATTTTCTCCTGCTTCTTTTGTAACAGTTGGGACTGCCCCTGCAAATTCAGCATTGGCAAACTGGGTTAAAACAGTTAACTGAAAATTCGATAATAATTGATCCCCCGGTTGATAAACCCAACGGGGAGCGCCTTGAGCTTGATAGCTAACTTTAAAGTTTGTAGTTTCTCCCGGTGCTAATTTAAACGGAAATCCATAATCTCCAGGGTTGACTTGAACTAAGGGTTTGCCATTTTGTTCAACTTGAAAATCCTGTAATAATAAATAACCATAGGGAGGCGGAACTTCAAAGAAAAATTCTGAGATGCCTTTAAGTTGATTTTTAACTTGATAGTCCCCGACAAAATCCACACTATAAATCCATTGTTTAGTATCGGGACTGGTGGTTTGATTGATTTTAACGTCGATTTTTGATCCCGCTAAGGTCATCCAACGAGATACAATCCGGGTACTTTTAACTTCAATGGTTTTACCCTCAACATATCGATAATCGGTGAAGGGTTCTTCAATTTCATAGCGAATGCGAGGTGCGGTTTGTTCTAAACGTTCTCCCGCAACGGTAGTGGCAATTTGAGTAATCCGTTGTTGTTCCCAATTATGATAGCGATTGGCTAAGGTAGAACAGAGAAAAAATCCACTGGTGAGCACTAAAACAATTAAAATTAAATGCGGTAAAGTTTGCATCCATTTCAGATATTGTTCTAATGCTGTTTTGACAATGGGAAGAGAAATCGAATCCCCTTGTTTTTTAACTGACCAATTAATTAGGGATAAAATTACCCCTATCGCTGTTAAAAAAATTGCCAAGTTAATCAGGGTTTTAATCACCATTGACCCCACTTCGATTAATTCATTCGGATGGGTCAAATCAGGAATAGTGGGAATACTACTAAAAAAAATATCCATAGAATCTTTAAAACTCAGTAGAGTGGGTAAAAAGTCGGAGTAATTCTCACCCATTCTACAAGACGGATTATCAATTTTCCGAATCAAAACTAATCCAGGTTTAATAGGGTATAACTTCCAAAAACTTTTAGGGTTTCGGTAAACGTTTTTAATTCCGCTAAGGCTGATTTTACCGAGGGTTCATGACTATCTGCTTCTAAATCCATGAAAAATAGATAATCTCCCAGCGATCGCTTGCTAGGACGAGATTCAATCCGACTTAAATTAATCCCTCTATCGGCAAAAATTGCCAAGGGTTTTGCTAATGCACCCGGAACATTTGCCGGAACACTAAAGCCTAAAGAAGTATATTTTCCTGCTCCTGAAGGTTGTAGACTGACAACCCAAAAACGGGTACAATTATCGGGATAATCGTTAATAGGATAAGCCAGAACAGGTAATTGATATAATTCTGCTGCTCGTAAAGACGAGATCACGGCGGTATGAGTTTCATCTCTGACGTGATCTAAAGCTTCCGTGGTTGAATTCTTGGCAATTAATGGCACATCTGGGAGATATTTTTCTAACCATCCCTGACACTGTGCTAAACCTTGGGGATGAGAATAAACCACTTGAATATCAGCAAAGTTTTGAGCTTGGGAAATCAAGGCATGGCTAATGGGAAGAATTAACGCTTGTTGAATTTGTAGGGAACCAATTTGCCACAGTGTATCCAGGGTCACAGTAACACTGCCTTCAATGGAATTTTCAACAGGAACTACCCCAATATTGGCATCTCCTTTGGCAACTGTCCATAAGGTTTGACTAATACTTGAACAGGGACATAGCATCGCGTCTTCCCCGGTTTTTTGGGTCAGAGATTTGGCATAAGCTAAGGCGGCGGCTTCAGCATAAGTTCCCGATGGGCCAAGATGGGCAATGGAAACGGTCATAATTTTACTTCCGTAGAGAATAAATAAATGGACAAGGATGGAATTAACCCCAAGATAGAAATTGTTTTGAGGATTCCCGCAGATCAGTTACATTTTGCTAGATTATGTTACAATTATTTACATTAATCTCATCAATGTTACCCTTATCATGAAAAGATTACGAATTATCGGGATTTCACGGATTGCATGAAGTTTACCGATTTCATGGCTTTCGTGAGTCATCAGCGACCCGGTTTGATCCTGACTTGCGATGGATGAAAATTGTTTGAAAATTTCTTAAATTTTATTAAGATAAGTTTCAAAATTTGTAGACTTTAATAATTTTTTATGTATACCCACTTTCAAGCTTCTCAAACTGTTGAAATGGCAGTACCCAAGCCCAATTTGATTCACCATTATCTACGTCAACCGAAACGTTTAGTTAAAGCGTTAGTTGATCCGACTCGGTTGGAATACTTGGGAGAGGAGATTTACCGCTTAAAAATGCGTCCTTTGCAGTTCATGATGTTTAGTTTACAACCAACCGTAGATTTAAAAGTCTGGATACACGATGGAATTCTTAACTTAAAATCCGTTGGCTGTGAAATTCGAGGAATTGAGTATATTAATCAACGGTTTTCCCTGAATTTAGTCGGGAAACTCTATCCGGTTGAATTACAAGGAATTACCCATTTAAAAGGCCAAGCGGATTTAGAAGTAAAAGTTGAACTTCCTCCCCCTTTATGGTTAACACCCCAACCTATTTTAGAAACAACCGGAAATGGATTATTAAAAAGCGTGCTGATGACGGTTAGGCACCGATTAGTTCATAATTTATTATCGGATTATTCCCATTGGTCTGAAGAACAATTAGGAGTTGGGGAACGCCAACCTCAGTCTAACAATGCGGTATCGAGTATGGAGTGGCTATAGCGTTAAGTTGTGAGAGATCACATCCCTCAATGATGTAGATCACGATTAACCTTTGTTCCTCATCACCCTATTGTTTCCGTAGAAATCAGTACAGTAAAGGTATCAGGATCACCCCAGGTTTTGTGGAAATCCCTGATACTAAATATTGTGATGGCTTTTACCAGGAGAATATTGCAATGACTTGTATTCGTGATGTTGTTCAAGAAGTGATGTCTACCGGCTATCTTAGCCTTCATACTGAAAACAAATTAAGACAAATGCTACAAACAACCCATTATGGTACGGATGATATTAATGCCTTTGCCAATTTGCAGTTAGCAGCCATGTCAGGGAAGGTTAAACAGGAGTCGCGGGAATTATATCAATTGGCGATTATGCAACAGTTTTAAACTTAAATTTGCTCATAGGAAGCACTGAAGAACTCATTTTTTAACTTTTATTATTTTCCTGGGATATTATTATCATTTTTTTATTAAGATTAATTAATTTTTCTATATTTTTAAACCTATAGGTGATTATTTTTGATCACATTTAGCAATAGTCAACAACCAAAACCTAGATAAACGAGAAAAAACGAATGGGAAACAGGGAACAGTCGGTTATGACCCTTGTTATAAGGTTTAGTCTTGTCAAACCCCTGATCTTCTGACCTTGCCAGTTGTGATCCATATCACTTTTGAGATGTTAATTCAGTCAAACGCCATCGTGCGTATTCTCACGGAGATGACGATAAGAGCATCACGGGGAAACCCTAGTGGTATCACTGACAGTTGGGGACAATACCGCGATTATTAACAATACAAATCAGGATAGTCCCTTAGAGAGAAACACAAGAATGATCGTGGTTGTCAAATCTAGTCAAACCTTTGTGAGCGCGACGGGTTCACTCAAACCCATTCCCTTATCCACTAAATTTGGTGAGATTGAGTTGGAACAACTTTGTAGAATTGCTCAACAAAATCAATGGAAAACCGAAGATCTCGAACATCGAATTGCTCAAGCTCGGTTGATGGTGGATGCGAATTGGGCGACTCCCAAGGATTATGCTCTTTTAGAGTTAGAGAAACGGGGGAAATTACATTTGGTGGATGGGGTAGAGTATTGGATGGTGGAATTAGATCAAAACCGTGCGGCTGGAGTTTACTTAAATCCAGATGCTTATACTCTCGATGTCATGATTGTCAATGTAGAATGGTTTGCACCCATTCATCGGGAGACGGTAACTACTCTTCAACGATTAATCGAGTTAACAGAGTCCCCTTATTCTTAAAATATTCAAAGTCAGGGTTTAATGATGTTGGGGTTGAGTTGACCTCGAATTAATTTCAACGTTAATCCAAGGAACTCCAATTAACCTTTCTAGTCCGTTTGCTTTTAAAAGATTGTTCCAAGTGGCTGTTAAAGTGGCATCATTAGGATTTTGATGACGCAATTCATCTAATAAAATCAGGGCATCATATTCTAATCCCAGGGATTGATATAGTTTAAAACGATCGTAAGCAGTCATCTGTTGTAGAAGTTTTGTTTCTATTTCTCGATTAGTGGAAAGCCGTTGGATTTTTCCTTTAATCATAGTGCTTCCACTAAAATCTCCTGTCGTGTCACAGGTGATTTGAAAAGACCAAGAATAAGGATTACCCGTTTCTACAAATAACTTAGCAAGGGATTTGGGTAAACTTATACGCAATAAACCAGATTGAGCTTCTAAACTCAATTTCCCTTCATAGATTATTGTTTTATTTTGATCTGTAATGATGAATTCTCCTAGGAGGGGGGATTGTTCAGGAACAGATAAAATTTGATCGGATTTCAAAGGGGGAATATAAAATAAAAAAGTGGGAGTATCTGCTAGGGTCGTTGGTGTCCCCTGTTTGGGTTTAATGACGATTAATGGAATATCAAAACAATATCCTCGCGTGATATTCGGGTCTGTGGCGGGTTTGTCGGTATCAGGTGGGGGTGTTACATCTTCACTGACTTGAATGGGAGAGGTTTGAGTTTGTGCAGATTGTTGGAATATAGAAAAGTTAAAACCTAGCCCTGTGGCTAAGGTCATACTGAGGAAAGCGCAATGGAATGGATAACGTGACATTTATGTTTTTCCTCGTCTATAAAATACGTTAATGTGACCTGTAATCTCCTAATTATTGCATCAGTGTAGCATTCAGATTGATTCTAGTTTTCTGCTGGCTCATTGGAATGACTCAGGAAATATTCAGGGAGACTCGGTTAAACTATAAACAACCTCTTGAGACATAATTTTTTATATGAAATTCTGGAAAAAATTACTGATTGATCCATGCTATCAAATTACTTTAATTTATGCAATAACGGGTGGTCTTTGGATTGCTTTTTCTGATCATCTATTAGCCCTATTAGCCCATTATCCCTATTCTATTACGGTTTTTCAAACGATTAAAGGCTGGTTTTTTATCCTAATTACCAGTCTCCTCCTCTATTATTTAATTCGTCGAGAAACTCAGCGTTTGCAACTTTCTGAAAAACGGTATCGAGATTTATTTTTGAGTCATCCTCAACCCATTGGGGTTTATGATCTAAAAACGTTAAAATTTTTGGCTGTTAATGAAGCTGCGATCGCTCATTATGGTTATTCAGAATCAGAATTTCTGAAGATGACGATTTTAGATCTGTGTTCTCCTGAAGAGTCTGAATCGTTTAAACTTTTGATCACATCAAATGCTAAAAAAAATCTGTCTAAACATCGCAAGAAAGATGGAATGTTAATTGATGTTGAAATTCTTTCTCATCAATTACAGTGGAATCATCAACCTGCTGAGGTAATTTTAGCTCAAGATGTCACGGCTCGTCTGCAAGCCGAACGCCAATTAAAACGGTATGCGTTTCAAGATTTTCTGACCGGTTTAGCCAACCGAAGTCAATTAGTTTATTGCTTAAATTATTGTTTAGAAAGTTCCGTTAAATCTCAAAATTTTGCTTTAATTTATATTAATTTATATCCGTTAAAAACCTTAAAATATAGCTGGGGGTATACTTTAGCTGAACAATTATTAATTGAAGTCAGCAACCGTTTAAAACGTTGTGTGAGTGAGCAAGATATTGTTGCTAGAGTAGATAGTGAAGATTTTGCGATTTTAATCCCGGATTTGATCACAGTTGAACGTTTAAATCATCAAATTGAGCAAATTAGAAATCAGTTTTTAATTCCATTTGATTTAAACGGAATCCATTTATCTTCAGCCATTAGTATTGGGGTGGTTTGTAGTGAATTTAATTTGCATAATGCTGAACAGTATTTACAAGCCGCAGATATTGCCCTGCACTATGCTAAAAAACAAGGAAAAAGTGCCACCCTATTCTATCATCCTCAAATGCTAGAAACTATTATCCAACGGGGAGCTTTAGAAACCGATCTACAACAGGCGATAACCCATGATCAATTGCTGTTAAATTATCAACCGATTATTCATTTAACGACGGGGAACCTGATGGGTTTTGAAGCATTAGTTCGTTGGCAACATCCCACTAAAGGCTGGATTTCTCCGGCTGAATTTATTCCTATTGCAGAAGAAACCGAGTTAATTATTCCCCTTGGACGGTGGGTTTTAGAACAAGCTTGTCAAGATTTATCCCGGTTACAACAACACTTTCCTGATTTGAGTATGAGTATTAATTTGTCAGAAGTGCAACTTCGTCATCCTGATTTATTAGAGGAAATTGATGCCATTATTAAAGCTCTAAAATTAGATTTCAAATATTTAAAATTAGAAATTACTGAAACCAGTTTAATGCAAAGTTCGGCAAATTGTATTACAATATTAACTCAATTAAAGCACCGAGGAATTAAAATTTTAATTGATGATTTTGGAACGGGATATTCTTCTTTAAGTTATTTACAAAATTTACCCATTGATACCCTAAAAATTGATAGGAGTTTTGTCAAAAATTTAGAATCTCCAGGGAAAGATTTGGAAATCACGAAAACGATTGTTAATTTAGCCAAATGCCTGAATTTAGATATTATTGCTGAAGGGATAGAAACCCCAGTTCAAAAAGAAATTTTACAATCCTTGGGTTGCGAAGCCGGACAAGGATATTGGTTTTCACCGCCCTTAAATTGGACAGGAATAACAAATTTTTTATCGATTTAATTCAAGCAGTTGATCAAAGATCAGTTAAAATAGAGTTAAACTTTAAGATAGTTTATTTGTATTAGGACTTTAGGAACACTATGGGACTATTCGATCAAATTGTAACGGCTCTCAATGACCCAAACCAAGCCGGAAATAGCACTCAGATGGGTAATATTCTCAATACGGCTCAACAGCTTGGGAACCAATTGGGTATTTCTCCTCAAACCAGTCAAATGGTGATGTCAATGGTGGGGAGTTCTGTTCGGTCTTCTTTACAAGAAAAACGAACCCAACTTGGAAGTGAGGCGACTCAAAATATCGTCAATGAATTTGGAGGAACAACACCGAGTACCCAGGCGGTTCAAATGTTATTTTCTCCCACTCAGCAAGAACAATTAATTCAAACTATTTCTCAACATACGGGTGTTAGTTCCCAAACCCTGCAATCTCTTTTACCAATAGTTGTTCCTTTAGTTTTAAACCTTCTAAAAACCGGAACAAATCAACAACAACCTCAAGGGGGTTCTAATCCAGTTTTGAATAGTTTTTTAGATGCGGATGGCGATGGAGATGTTGATGTTGCGGATGCGATGCGTTTAGCCGGACAATATTTTCAAAGTTAAAGGGAATAAGGAGAAGGAGAGGGAATACAAAATCACAAATCAGCACCAAAAATCATGGTTATTGAGTGGTTAAAATTTCAAGTTCCCCCTGAAAAATGGGAAGCCTTTATTCAACGGGATGAAGAAGTTTGGACAGCCGGACTTCAAGAGTGTCCTGGGTTTTTAGGAAAAGAAGTTTGGGTTAATCCTGAACAACAGGAAATTGTTTTAGTGATTCGTTGGGAGTCTCAGACCCAATGGGATGCTGTTCCCGAATCTAAAATCCAACAACTCGACGAAGCAATGGGAGAATTAAAAATGCCTATTGTAGAAAGTCGAGCTTATCAAATGTCGAAATTGATGCCCTAAAAATCCGTTAAATTATTGATGACAATTTGTGAATTAAAGCTAAAATAAAATTAACACTCAGAAACCCAACTCCAATCACTAAAATCACAAAAGTTGTAAGACTCAATATTGAGCGCAACCTATCGGATTTTAAGGGTTCATTAGGTTTCATGGTCATTCTTCTCCTAGGAATTATCGTTTTTTGAGTCTTTTGTTACCCTTTAACAAACCCCATTTTCTAGGGATGAGGATTGAGAACAACGGTTAAAGGTGTTAAAATCCAGACCAGTCAAGACCATCAGCGCAGAAGTTAAGCTGATTCTGTCCGACCCCAACATCTTAACAGTTAAGCACTCAGGAAGCGAGTATCACTTAGTAAATTTTGCGTGCGTTGATCGATTAATTTCTGTATTCTGGAGTTAGCCACTCTGTCCTACTCTAGCCAGTAAAATAGATTATTATGTTTCCTCCAGCCTCTTCCGCCCATCCTTCTCGACCCCATGCTATAACTCCTAGCACTATGCCAATGCCTAACTCTATCTTTCCTAGAACGGTTTTTTCAACGTTGAAACAACGGCATTGGTTAGAGTGGTTAGAGTATCTCTCCCTAGCAAGTTCCGCCATCGGTTCTGGGGTTGTTGCCCTTTCCGGTCAAGCCTTTTATGGCGTTGCCCCCTTAACCTTAGCAGTTTCATTAAATGTTGCCAACCGCTATCGTTTAGAACAACAAACCTATCAAAGTCAAATTGAAATTGTTCAGGTTCAAAATTCCGTTGAAAAGTTAGAAAAAAATACGGTTAAAGTGGTCATGGGGTTGAGACAACAACTCCTGAATGAAATTGAATCCCTCCAGCAAAAATTAGAAGAATATCCAAACACAGAAGCTTTAGAATCAGTTTATCGGGCTAAACAAGTTGTCGCTTTAGGACAGTCAGTAACATCCATGCAGGAACATATTGCTGGAGCTTTAGAAGAAGTTCGGGAGCAGTTTCGTCAAGAATTACAGACTTTTTCCTCAACAGAATTTGTCCATTTAGAATCGTTACAAGAAAATTTGAAACAATTACAGGATATTACCTACGAATTAAGAAATAATGCTGTAACTCAACAGGATTTTCAAGGACGATTTGTAGAAATTCAAGATGTCATTCATCAATTACAACAGGAAAAATCTGTACAAACTTCTTCCTCGGTCGATTTATCCCAAATTCAAACAAGATTGGATGCACTAACCCAAGAACATAAAGAGGTGATTAAACCCCATTTAAGACGTTTATTGTCCGTTGTTAAACAATTACAAACCACTCAGACTCGATCCTTACCCGTTCCTCCTAAACCCCTGCCCAAACATCCCCCCCAATAAGGATAACCTACCTTTTCTAAAAATTAAAAACTTTTGTTAATATTGACCTAAACTATTTTATAATCTGAAATGATTCTACACGCTATAAATTCTACGAGGAAGATGACATGGCTGTTTCAGAAATCACTGAAAAATTGTTAGCTGCAAAAAAACATAAAGGAGTCACCTTTTCCGATTTAGAACAAATCTTGGGACGAGATGAAGTTTGGATTGCTGCTGTTATCTATCGGCAAGCGAGTGCTTCTTATGAAGAAGCCAAAAAACTGATTGAAGCATTAGGTTTAAGTTCAGAATATATTGAAGCCTTGACCGATTATCCGCTAAAAGGATCACTGGATCCTGTGATTCCAACTGATCCCTTAATTTATCGTTTTTATGAAATTATGCAAGTCTATGGAATGCCCCTCAAAAGTGTTATTCATGAAAAATTTGGAGATGGTATTATGAGCGCTATTGATTTTACCTTAGATGTGGATAAAATTGAAGATCCAAATGGTGATCGGGTTAAAGTCACGATGAATGGAAAATTCTTACCGTATAAAAAATGGTAATTTTTTGAATGGATCTCTTAGATTTCTCCTAGTTAAATACTGGGAGAAATTTTTGACTAAAATGTAATCTTATGATACAGTCAAGGATCTGAGTCGGTTCTAGCGGGGAACAGTCGCTAGAAGTAAGGGGAAAGTTTGGCGCAAATCCAACACTGTCCCGCAACTGTGATGAGAGTCTTGATCTCTAAGTCAGAATACCCACCGAAATCAGATTATTCTTTCACACATCTGCGTGGTACAGATGATGTTTATTATGTTCAAATCATTTCAGCGTTTTTGTCAGGATTTCTCGCTACAAAATAATAATCGCCTCTTTTTTTTAGGCATCAGTTTATTATTACTGTTGATGGCGCAACCTGCCACAGCCCATCATGCCTTTGGCGGTCAAATTCCGAAGAATTTTTTTGAAGGATTTTTATCAGGGCTGGCTCATCCGATTATTGGAATTGATCACTTTGCATTTATTCTTTCCATGGGTTTAATTGCCGCCAGTATTCTGGGTGGAATTTGGATAATTGTTGGGTTTCTAGGGGCTGCCATGTTAGGGACAGCCATCCATTTAATGAGTTTTAATTTACCTGTTCCTGAAGTAGCGATCGCCCTATCTGTGATTACCATTGGCATTTTATTAGTGCTGAAAAAACAGTTACCCCTAGCTTTATTAATCACTTTAGCAAGTGTAGCGGGTTTGTTTCATGGCTATGCCTATGGAGAATCCATTATAGGGGCAGGAATGATGCCTTTAATCTCCTATTTGGCAGGATTTACTTTAATTCAATTGGGAATAGCTGGAGCGACGATGAAACTCGCTCAATCCTTCCAACAAACCTTAGAAAATAGCAAATATTCCCTGATCAAATATTCAGGTTTTGCTGTTGTAGCGATTGGTGTAATTGCTTTATCCAGTGCAATTACAGGCTAATTCCCCTTAAGTACATTTCAGTTTTATTGCTGTAGAGATGTTAAATCAAACGTCTCTACTTTTTACCTTTAAACTTTAACTCAATCTTATGTCTGCCAAAATTCCTGTTACCGTCATTACTGGATTTTTAGGAAGTGGAAAAACCACCACTATTCGTCATTTATTACAAAATAATCATGGTCGCCGCATAGCCGTTTTAGTGAATGAATTTGGAGAAGTGGGTATTGATGGAGAATTGATCCGATCTTGTCAAGTTTGTGATGATGAAACCCCAGAAGTCAACTTAGTAGAACTCACCAATGGTTGTTTATGTTGTACGGTGCAGGAAGAGTTTTTTCCCGCTATGCAAGAACTTCTAAAACGCCGGGATAAAATCGATCATATTGTGATTGAAACCTCTGGGTTAGCATTACCAAAACCCTTAGTTCAAGCCTTCCGATGGCCAGAAATTCGCACGGGTGCAACGGTTGATGGTGTTATAACCGTAGTAGACTGTGAAGCCGTTGCTAATGGGACGTTAGTGGGGGATATTGAAGCAGTTGAAGCTCAACGTCAAGCTGATCCCAATTTAGATCATGAAACCCCCATTGAAGAATTATTTGAAGATCAACTCGCCTGTGCAGATTTGATTTTATTAACAAAAACCGATCATGTTAATACCGAAGCTCAACAAAAAGTTGAAACGTGGTTAAAACAAGAATTACGAGAGGGAGTTAAAATTGTTTGTTGTCACCAGGGAAATATTCATCCTGATGTGATTTTAGGGTTTAATTCAGCCGTTGAGGATAATTTAGAAGCTCGTCCCAGTCATCATGACACGGAAGAAGAACACGAACATGATGATAATATCAATTCTGTTCCCCTGATTTTAACTCAAGATTTTGAACCCCAAGACTTAATTGAACGATTAAAAACCATAGTTAAACAACAGGAAATTTACCGGATTAAAGGGTTTGTTTCTGTTCCTAATAAACCGATGCGATTAGTTTTACAAGGAGTGGGCGATCGCATTGAAACCTTTTATGATCGTCTCTGGAAACCGACAGAATCTCGTCAAACCCAATTAGTTTTTATTGGGGAAAATTTACAAGCTTCTGAAATTAAAAATGCTGTTTTAGGGAATTAAAACCTATTTTTAGGTTTTGTCAGGGCGGGTTAAAGTTAACTTTTGATCCTCAAAAATCATTGATTAACACCTGCCCTAATTTTGTGCCAAAATTTGTGAATCATTAGGATCGGTAGTCTTCAAGATTAAGAATAGCGCCAAACTTAAATTATAGGTCAGGGAACCAGTAGACGTTACACTGCGTTACAACACGATAGAATATAAGGTGATCTAGCCAGAAACCATATTGACAAGGAGATAACCAACGCATGGGCAAAGTAGTCGGCATTGACTTGGGGACAACAAACTCTGTGGTTGCGGTCATGGAGGGCGGTAAACCCGTTGTGATTGCTAACTCTGAAGGGATGCGAACCACCCCCTCCGTCGTTGGGTTTACCAAGGAAGGAGAACGCATCGTGGGACAGATGGCTAGACGACAGGCGGTTTTGAACCCCCAAAACACCTTTTATGGGGTCAAACGGCTGATGGGTTGTCGCTATTCTGACCTGTCTCCCGCTTCAAAACGGGTTCCCTACACGATGCGACGGGATGAAACTGATAATATTAGAATCAAATGTCCCAGAGTTAATAAAGATTTTGCGCCGGAAGAAATTTCGGCAATGATATTAAAAAAATTAGTTGAAGAAGCAACTCGTTATTTAGGAGAAGAAATTACCGGGGCTGTGATTACGGTTCCTGCCTATTTTAATGATTCTCAAAGACAAGCCACCAGAGACGCTGGACGCATTGCAGGATTAGAGGTTAAACGCATTTTAAATGAACCCACTGCGGCTTCTTTAGCTTATGGTTTGGAACGCAGAGATTATGGCACAATTTTAGTGTTTGATTTGGGGGGCGGAACCTTTGATGTCTCGATTTTAGAGGTGGGAGAAGGAGTATTTGAAGTGAAGTCTACCAGTGGAGATACGCAACTGGGAGGAACGGATTTTGATCAGAAAATTGTGGATTGGTTAGCAGAACAATTTCTATCAGAAGAAGGAGTAGATTTAAGACGCGATCGCCAATCGTTACAACGGTTAACAGAAGCGGCTGAAAAAGCCAAAATAGAGCTTTCTGGCGTTGGAGTTACGGATATTAATTTACCCTTTATTGCCGCTACAGAAGACGGCCCGAAACATTTAGAAACCCGCTTAACCAGAGGAGAATTTGAGGGCTTATGTGGGGATTTAATTCAACGGTTACGCCGTCCGGTGAAACAAGCTTTAGCCGATGCGGGATTAACGTCTAATGATATTGATGATGTGATTTTAGTCGGTGGTGCTACCCGAATGCCAATGGTGCAACAATTAGTTAGAACGTTAATTGATTTAGAACCGAATCAAGGGGTTAATCCTGATGAAGTGGTGGCCGTTGGTGCGGCAATTCAAGCGGGAATTTTAGCCGGAGATGTGCGGGATGTTCTATTATTAGATGTCACGCCGTTATCGTTAGGATTAGAAACCATTGGGGGAGTGATGAAAAAATTAATTCCCCGTAATACTACGATTCCGGTACGTCGTTCTGATATTTTTTCAACGTCTGAAAATAACCAAACTTTGGTAGAAGTTCATATCCTACAAGGAGAACGAGAATTAGCCGTTGATAATAAATCTTTGGGTCGGTTTAAGTTAACGGGAATTCCGCCAGCACCGCGAGGAGTTCCGCAAATTCAAGTCGCCCTTGATATTGACGCCAATGGTATTTTACAAGTGACAGCGTTAGATAAAACGACTGGACGAGAACAAAGTGTTGTGATTCAAGGTGCTTCTACCTTATCTCAAGATGAAGTTAATCGCATGATTCGAGATGCGGAAAAATATGCAGAAGTTGACCGTTTACAACGAGAACGAGTCGAAAAACGAAACCGCGCCCAAGCTTTAACCTATCAAGCCGAACGACAATTAAGGGAAGTTGCTTTAGATTATGGAATGCAATTTGCTCAACGTCAACGGTCAAGAATTGAAACCTTAATTCGGTCTTTAAGAGATAGTTTAGAACGAGATGATGATCGAGGAATTGATCAAATTAGTGTAGATTTACAGGATGCTTTATATGAGTTAAGTCGGGAAGTATCCGTATTTGCAACGGAGGACGATGAGGATGATTTATTTGGTTCTATTCGCCGCACTTTTTCCGGTGAGAAACGTCGAGTTGACCCCTACGAACCTCAAACTCGCAGTTATCCCCGCTATGACCAACGCAGTAGCAATGGCGGGAGTTTAGGCGGGGGTGTATCCCGTTCTCGTCGCTATTCTCCCAGTGATAATTGGGATGATGACGATGATGATTGGTTGTAACCCTAGAAACCCGGTTTCTAAAAGAAACTGGGTTTCTGACCACTTAATTATGAACTCGTTAACCTAAATTTAACCTATGCAAAATTTTCGGAATTATTATCAAATTTTAGGGGTTTCCCGTGAAGCATCTGTTGATGAAATTAAGAAAGTCTATCGCAGACTCGCCAGACAATATCATCCCGACTTAAACCCAGGGGATAAGGAAGCAGAAGAAAAATTTAAAGATATTGGAGAAGCTTATAATATTTTATCCGATCCTGAAAAACGATTAGAATATGATAATTATAGTCAATTTTGGAAACAAAAAGGGTTTCAAGATTGGCAAAAAAATGCGTTTTCAGGAATCAAAAACTGGGGAAGTCGTCGGACAATTTCTCAAACTGAAGACGTAGATTATGGAGATTATTCTGATTTTGATACCTTTGTTGATCAATTATTAGGACGGCGGCGAGAAGTACGAACCGTTGACCCGAAAAAAGCACCTCAAATGGAATCTACTGACCCCTATGATTCTCCTCGAACAAAAGCAGTTTATAAACCGACTCCCCGCGAAACCAAACGAGATATTGAAGCGCGATTAACGTTACCTTTAGAAAAAGCTTATACTGGAGGAACAGAACGCATCCGGTTAGAAGATGGTCGGTCTTTAGAAGTGGATTTACCCCCAGGAATGGTGAAGGGTCAACAAATCCGTTTGAGAAATCAAGGAATTAATGGGGGCGATTTATTCTTAAAAATTAATATTACTCCCCATCCCTTTTTTAGAATAGAAAAATCAGAAATTTATTGTCAAATTCCCGTCACTCCCACAGAAGCAGTATTAGGGGGAGAAATTGATATTCCCACCCTCGATGGTTTGGTTAAAATGCGTTTACCTGCGGGGGTTATATCGGGTCAACGGTTACGATTAGCCAATAAAGGTTATCCGAATATTGAAGGAGAACGAGGAGATCAATTAATTGAAATTCAAGTGGTTATTCCTAAAAATATTACTCCTGAAGAACGAGAATTATATGAAAAATTACGTCAAATTGAAACCTTTAAACCCCGTCAAAATTTAAAAATATAACCCGTAGGGTGCGTAAGCAACGCGCACGCACCATAAAATTTTTAACAATAAAATAATAATGGTTTTTATATAATTAATCGCCATTGGTGTCAACTTCCGGCTAAAAATTGGGTAGTTTCTCTTAAGTTAATGATCCCCCCTAACCCCCCTTGAGAAGGGGGGAACCGGATTTCAAAGTATTTGTTTTGACAGAATCATTACAGTCTTCTCCTCCCCTCTAACCTTCCTTGAAAAGGGGGGAACCGGATTTCAAAGTCCCCCTTTTTAAGGGGGATTTAGGGGGATCTAATCTCGGCTGTAATCACCTGTTTTCCTCTGAAATTGACACCGAGGGTTAATTTCCAGCCAGCGAGGACGCTGACACTACAAAATACCCATTGCCGCACGAATTACGATTGCCTATTAATAGCAAATATTCAGGGATTTCAAAACCCTCACACTTGATCGAATTCAAGTTAAAATCAATATCAGCAACCCCAGCCCAGACCCAGGAATTGTGCCATGACCCCAGAACAGAAAAAAGCTGAAGCGGATCGCTTATTGATTCAAGGAGTTGAGGAATATTATCGTAGTCAATATCGCCAAGCGTTACAATCATCGCAGCAAGCTTTAACGATTTATCGGGAAATCGGAGATCGTGGGGGGGAAGGCTCTGCTCTGGGCAATTTGGGCATTGCTTACTGTTCTTTGGGACAATATCAACAAGCTATCGACTATCATCAGCAGGGTTTAACCATTGCACGGGAAATCGGAGATCGTCACGGAGAAGGCAGTGATCTGGGCAGTTTGGGCAATGCTTACAGTTCATTGGGGCAGTATCAACTGGCTATCGAGTATTATCAGCAGGGTTTAACCATTGCACGGGAAATCGGAGATCGTCACGGAGAAGGCAATGCTCTGGGCAATTTGGGCATTGCTTACCGTTTCTTGGGACAATATCAACAAGCTATCGACTATTATCAGCAGGCTTTAACCATTGCACGGGAAATCGGAGATCGTCGGGGAGAAGGCACTGCTCTGGGCAATTTGGGCATTGCTTACTGTTCCTTGGGACAATATCAACAAGCTATCGACTATCATCAGCAGGGTTTAACCATTGCACGGGAAATCGGAGATCGTCACGGAGAAGGCAGTGATCTGGGCAGTTTGGGCAATGCTTACAGTTCATTGGGGCAGTATCAACTGGCTATCGAGTATTATCAGCAGGGTTTAACCATTGCACGGGAAATCGGAGATCGTCACGGAGAAGGCAATGCTCTGGGCAATTTGGGCAATGCTTACGATAACTTGGGACAGTATCAACCAGCCATCGACTATTATCAGCAGTATTTAACCATTGCACGGGAAATCGGAGATCGTCACGGAGAAGGCAATGCTCTGGGCAATTTGGGCAATGCTTACGATGACTTGGGACAATATCAACTAGCTATCGAGTATTATCAGCAGCATTTAACCATTGCACGGGAAATCGGAGATCGTAGCGGAGAATTTTCTGGTCTGAATAACTTGGCATTGACCTACAAAAACCTGCAACAAATCCCCCAAGCCTTGGAAACCTGGCAATCTGCCTTAGCTTTATCTTCTCCCCTGAAGTTTCCGGTACAATATTTATCGATCGGGCGTAATTTGGGCTATACTGCCTTTGAGGTGGAAAACTGGCAACTGGCTATTACGGGCTATGAAGCCGCCCTGGATGCTTTAGAAGAACTCTGTCACCGCGACCCCTCCGATGCCAATAAACAACAGCGACGGTCTGAGAATGTTAGAGTTTATGAACGCCTTGTCCAAGCTTATCTGCATCAGAACCAGATCGATAAAGCCTTAATAACCCTGGAGCGCGGCAAGTCTCGCAGTTTAATTGAACTCTTGGTTAACCGGGATTTATTGCCGAAAAATACCCCACCAGAGATTTGTCAACGGTTAGAACAGTTGCGTCGGGAACTTTCTGCCAATCAACGGTTTATCGAATCTTTGGGCGGCGATATTCCTACTTCTGGTATTGATCCAGATTCTCCTCAAAGTCGAAGTGCGGGTGGTGTTAATCTTCCGATTGATTCTATTAATCAAATTCGGGAAACTTTGGTTCAGCAAAAGCAGGAATTAAATCAAGTTTTAGAACAGATTAAAATTTTTGATCCCACCTTTGAATATACCCAACGGGTGCAACGGATTAATAGTTCAGAAATTCTGGCATTATTACCAGAGAAAACGGCGTTAGTGGAATGGTTTGTTGCGTCGGAAAGGATTTATGCGTTTATAGTTTGGTCTGATCCCCCCCAACCCCCCTTAGAAAAGGGGGAGAAGGATGATCAATCAAGTTTTCGCGCTGATTATTGGCAATCAAAACCGGAAGCGGTGACGGCAGTGGTGGAATTGCGCGATCGCTATTTAGAAACCTATAATAGCAAAACCGACATCTGGGAAAATCAGTTAGAACCGTTTTTAGAAGAATTAGCCGAAATTCTGAATATTAATGAGATTTTGAGCAAAATTCCCTCCACTTGTCAACGGTTAATCTTAGTTCCCTATCGAGAATTACATTTATTTCCTCTCCATGCTTTACCCGTTGCTAAAGAGAACGGCAAAACCCTCTGTTTGTTTGATCAATTTTCTAAAGGAGTGCAATATTTACCGAGTCTGCAAATGGGGTTAATGTCGTTAAAAAATACTGAATTGCGAGAGAAAAATCCAGACTATGCTGTTAACAATATTCAATTATTTGCAATTCAAAATCCAACAAAAGACTTAACCTTTGCAGAATTAGAAGTCGATGCGATCGCCTCTCAATTTACTGCTAATATTTTATCGCGTGAAAAAGCAACTAAAATCGCCCTAACTCAACCCCCCAATAGTGACCTGTTTAGAGATGCTAATTATCTCCACTTTGCTTGTCACGGGTCGTTTAACTTTGAATTTCCGTTATTATCCCATTTAATTTTAGCAGGGGGAATTGTGGAAGTATTTGAATCAAGCGATCGCCAAACTCAAGAAAAATTAGACCCTCCAGAAACCGTGCGTTATCTTCCTTGGAGAAAAGGTAAACAAGTCGATACCAATCAATGTTACACCCTCCGCGAAATCTTTAGTTTATATTTCCCAAAAGGGGAACTGGTGACATTATCCGCCTGTGAAACGGGGTTAACACAATTCGATCAGACTTTAGAAGAATATATTAGTCTTCCCAGTGGGTTTCTGTTCGCGGGGGTTAAAAATGTGATTTGTAGTTTATGGCGAGTCAGTGATTTATCAACGGCGATTTTAATGATTAAGTTTTATGAACTATTTCGATCTGAAAAGTCCGTGAGTTTAGCCTTAAATCAAGCCCAAAGCTGGTTAAGAACCGTTGATAAAGAAAACCTGCTAAAATGGTTGGATGCGCTAAAATTAAAACCAGAACCCAAACAAAAACTCCGTCAACAGCTAAACTTAGGGTTGCGTTCATCAACCTATCAACCTTTTAAAGAAGCGTATTATTGGGCAGGTTTTTGTGCCATTGGAACATAGGTTAAAATTCTCTTGATATTCTATTATTGTCAATTCGTTGAGGGAATAAATGATGCAAGACTCTATTGAAACCCTAGTCTGCTTTTTAGAACTATTAGAAATCCAGCCTCCCATTCTTCAAGAGCAGGATAAATCTAGTTTAACCCGATTATTAGAAGAACTGGAACCGTTAAACCTAGATGAAATTCAACAAGCTGCAAATTCTATTAGAGAATGGTGTGAAAATCACGAGAAACAGTTAAAAGAATATGATAAAGCCAAACGAAAAGAGCGAAAAGAACTTGATGAAATTATTGATTCTGATCCCCATAAAGATCGCTGGATTATTCCTAATTTTCAACTTGAAACCTCAGAATATTCTCTATCAGAAAATTCCGATTCTGAAGTTAGGATTTTAATTACACCTCCTCCTGAAAGCAGCGAAACTTGTCCCGTTAAAGTTCCTATTCTGGATTATGTTAAGCAAATTTTAAGCCAATGGATTAATCGTTAAGATGATTGAAAAAGTTTATGCTCCTAATTTACATTTATTTGCCTTTCATCTCTGCAAAGTGTTAAGAGATGATGGCAATAATAGCGTTGAAAACTCTCAAAAACTTTGGGATAAATGTAATCAAATCTTAGAAAATCTGCATTTTTCAGAACGTTTAAATCTGGTTGACGAAACCTTTAAAATTTCACCCATTAAAATAGTCGGAAAACTCCCTAATAGTGAAATTCCCATTACTGGGAGGGTTTATCCGCAATGTCTTTATGATAGTTATGCTGTAGCGTTTAATGTACGTCGTCCTGAACAGGAAAATGGTCAGAAGACAGAAGAAATATCATTAAATTTTTTAAGAGAACTTAATCGAGATCAGATATTTTTACCCGAATTTGTTGAGAGTTCCCTCGGACAAACTTTATTAATTACTGCTTTTATTCCAGAGGAATTTAAACAAAGCTCAATTGAAGATTTAGAAATTTTAGCTCAAAAATGCTTAGAAAAATTTATTCCCAATGATCAACAACGTCCTCCCCTACAAAACCAAGGAGAATTATTTGGAAGTCCTATTTTTGAATATGATAATTTAAGCCAAATTAATCTTGATTCTTCAGACCGCCCTTACTGTCATATTTTAATTTGGTTATTCAGAAAAGATCAAAGCAGTGAAGATTTTATTGATTGTTATCCTGAGTTTATTGATTTATTTTATTATCGTAATAAAGTAATTACAGCCTACCAGGACAGCCTCAAACAATATAAAAAAGCTTTTAATTATTATGGTGAAATTGAACAGGAAATCAAAAGTTTAAATGAGTTTTTAAATCATGAAATAACAGATGAATCTTTTTTAAATGAAGCAGACTTAAAGTTTCTCAAACAAAAACTTAAAGCTTTATCTCAGCAAGATTTTACCTATTCTCAAATTCTCCGCAACTTAAAGCATTATAGAAATACCATTGCAATTAATAGTAAAAACTATCAACAAACTTTAAAAACAATTCAACGGAAATTAAAAGAAAAATCTCCGATTAATTCTGATCAAAAATTAGATTTCTTTCTCGCTTTTATTAATCAGGATAGTCAATATTTTCAAGAACGTATTAAGGATGAACTCAATTATTTTGTTGAGGGTTCTACTTTAGTAGATCGAGCGATCTCATCTATTCGGGGAATTACAGAAATTGAACAAACCGAAAACCAACGCCGTCAGGAAAAACAGGAACAAGAGAATAATTATCAACTCCAAATCAAAATTTTAGCCCTCGGTACAGGAATGAGTGCGGGAGGAATTACAGGCTCTAGTTCTGGTCTATTATTAAGTCAATATGCGACTGATTATCCCGTCATCACCTTTGGAATATCAGTGATCATTAGTTTTCTAGTGGCGTTCTTCTTTTATGTCGGAATTCTGGGAGTGGCTTGGATTTTTAAGAAGAAAAAACCATAGGCTTGTTAGTAGGGGTTTATGATTATTGATAGATTAATTAAGTTTAATTAGGGAGTGGTGCGTGCGCGTTGCTTACGCACCCTACAATTGTTAGGTTGGGGGTTGGGTTAAACGTTGATAGACCGTTGCTAATCCGTTAGCATCTCCCACATTTCCAGGGAATAAAACCACTGGTAAATTCGGATAGAGAGGATGGTTAGAAGAGGTTTTGACCATTGAACAACCTGCTAACACCTGACCAAGTAACCGTGCTGTTTTTAACGCTAATCCTTTACTTAAGACATCATTAGAGGTAATTCCTCCTTTACTAATTAAAAATCCAATATCTGGGGGTAAACCTCGCACAATATCCATCAATAAATCAGATACTTTCATCCCAAAGGCTAACCGAGTTTCTACCGTATCAAATTGTAATTCTTGACGGCTGGTATAAATAACTGGCGTTTGACCTGTATTATGAATAGCATAAATTTGGTCTAAAATTTGTTGTAAGAGTTCCTGTCTTTGAGTTTCACTTTCTTCTAATAAATGGGAAACATCGACTTCAATTCCGACTATTCCAGGTTCTTGTAATAATCGTTCTAATTGTTGAGTTGATTTTTTAACATGAGACCCCATAATTACCACACCCGGTTTCCCATTGCGGGTATATTTTGCCATTTCTTCGGCGGGAATGGGTTGATTTCCGAGTGCTGCTAAAGACGTTAAAATACTCGCCGCACTGCGGAATAAAAAGCGTTTTCCTTGACTGGCTGCGGTAATAATATCTGAGGCGAATTGATCAAAATCAGCTTGAGTTTCACCATCAACAACCACACATTGATTCCCTGTTAAACGCATTAACCGAGGTAAGGTTCCCGCTCGAATATCGGATAACGAAAATCGTTCTACTTTTTCCGATGGAATCAAACCTTTGGTTTTTTCGGTGACATAATCGGGTAAATAACTATGTTGATAACCGAAAACAGAATCCTTAGCAAATTCTGTTAAATGAACGGGGGTTTCTACACCATCAACCATTAAATAATGAATACTATTGCGGGTAATTCTTCCTCCTTCAAAAAAGGCGGGAACCAGAAAATGAGCATCAAAGGGGCCAAGTTCCTCAGCGATGACATCGGTTTCTACAGGATAGTGACCGCGCAGAGTTGAATCGGAACGACTCACCACCATAACATAGAAACCCGGTTTCTGGCCCAGATTTTGCTGATCAAATCCAGATTTTTCGTTGAGAAACCGGGTTTCTTCGGCGGCGAGGGCTAATTTTAAATTTTGGGTAACTTCACGGGTAACGGAGGCGGCTTGTTCGGGGGTTAAGGCTCTAGTATTGGTCAGAATAAAGAAAATTGGAGATTGGTCAGCGAGTCCAATTCGCAGCGTATCGACATCCCATTGAGTCAGCAATAAGCAACTATGAACGGTTTGGGAACCTGTGGGGTCATCATCGAGAACAATAATTTTAGGTCGCATTGGAGTTCCTATCAAGATTGTGTTGAGGCTATTAGAGGATTTATAGGATATAAAACCAGCCTACCACTTAACGGGAAATCTGTTGCTCCTGAAGTTGTTTTAACTGTTGATGAACGTCTGAAGCAATTTCAAAGGCTTGATAGAGGAGTCTTCCTTGTTCTGTTGTGGCTTTTTCGGTTTGTAAGACGGTTAAGGCGGTGAAATTGGGGTCAAATAGTTCTGAATGTTGCTGAATAAATTTTTGGTGGTTTTTCAATGTTCGTTCTATTTTTAATCCTTTAATTAATTCTGTTCTAATTAAGTTTAAAGCTGCAATAATAGCTTCTCGATTGTTTAATTTTCCGGGGGGATGGGCTATTGCATCGAGTTGATCATAAATTTTTAAGGCTTTAACAATGGCGTTATAACGCTCTACTTGATGACACAGTTTAATGAATTGGGGACGGGTTAAGGTATTCCAAAGTTTCACACTATCCTCAAGAATTAATAGTCCTCCCATGATTAAATAAATAATTATTAAAATTAAAGAAACTTCTGGAAAAATTAAACTCCAAATCCAATAACTCATTAATAATAATAATAAAATAAAAAAGGTTTTTAAACCTTCTCCTAATAATTTTTTAACGGTAGCGGGTCGATAGAGTAACTTTTGATTGATACCACTCCAATGCTTGATTTCCCCTGGGGTAATTTCTAATCCTTCTAAATCAGATTGTGTGTTATCCATTGAAGACCTCCATTCCGTAGAAGTGTCTTTTGATTGGTTTTATCGGCTGATTCAAAAATGAACTCAAATCTGCCTCTACGGAACTTAAAAGGTGTTTAAAGGGATCAAATTTATTCTCCATTCAAGAAGATGTATTGCCTATAGATCTGCCATAATTACCGGCTTTTTTAAGTTCATCAGGAATCAGCTTTTGGATGTCATTTTCTGTGCGAAGGGCTTTTTGATAAGCCCATTCAGGACAAGCCGGAAGGGATTTTTTGCTTTCACCATACGCAGAATTAATCTGAACTAAATCATTAAGTTCTTCCTCGATGGGTCGGGGTTCTAAACGACATTTGAGTAAAAACGAATCATATTGATCTGCCATTTGTTCATAAACTCTGGAGGCGACTAAATGGGTATTCGCTTTACCATTGGGATCTAAAAAGGTTAATAACGGTGCAAGAATAGCGACTAAAACGGGAATAATCACCGCCACTAATTGATAAGTCCCACTGATGGCTTGCACACCAGCAACAGCCGCTAAAACAGTGCTGGGAATGCCAATATAAAGATGAGTTCTTGTCCAGCGAATGGAAACATAAATATGCGCTTGACTCAAAACTCGACAGACGGTTTTGCGATCAAAAGCACGATAAATGATATCTTCCTGGGCAACATAAGGCAGTGGTTTACCTGAATTTTGTTCTACAGGAACAGAGGAACTCACGGGGTTATTAATCAGATTATCAGGGCTACTGGATGCACTCATAGGCTTTAAACCGGGTAAAATAAAGGGGTGAAAACTAGATTTTTAGATCAGTTTGTTGGGACTCTTAAGCTTAATATTGGCTTGGGGATGGAGACAACATCAGTTAAGAAAAAATAATTCTATCAACTTCTGTTCAATTCTTGATCAGGAGTAACACCCTTTAACCAAACGATAAATGTAGTTCCCCTAGGAGTATTCCCACGAGAAAGCATATCCTTGGAGACCCAAACCGAATTAACCGGAGAGAACACTTCAATTTTTCCCTGCATTTGTTCGACTAAGGTTTTGGCGATCGCTAACCCTAACCCTGTCCCCGGAATTTCAGAACGTCCTTGGACACCCCGATAGTGACGTTCAAATAAATGGGTTAAATCTTCGGGTGGAATACCGGGGCCAGTATCACTAATGCCAATTCCCACTTGTCGGGGTTGAGATTTGCGTTTTTGAGTTAGTCGCACTCGAATACAAAGTTTTCCGCCCGGTGGAGTATATTTTAAGGCATTATCGAGGAGGTTACTCAAGACTTCCCGCAAGGCTTTATGATTCCCTTGGACAACGGGTAATTTAGGGGGAAGGTCAACAAAACAGTCAAGTTGTCGTTCTTCGGCGATGGCTTGGGTTGATAAAATTAACGGTTGTAAGACCTCAGATAACTCTAACCATTCGAGTTCATCCCAGGCGGGTAACAAAGTTAACATTGAGGACGTAGACGTGGCTTCTTCCCCAGGAGGCATGGAAACCAAGACAGAATCAACGGTTAGGGGTAAGCTTACAGCAGGTTCTGTGCGGTCTAAAGTTTGATCGGCTTGTTGTAACAATTCTTGAATGCGATCGCTCTCTCGTAAAATACTATTGGCAATCGGATAATTTTTATCGTCGGGTAACAACCGCTTTAATAATAATTTTCCAAAGGTACGCACCGCCGTGAGGGGACTTTTAAGTTGATGAAAGATATTATGAAGGGCATCGGCTTGTTGCGCCTGTAGGTGTTGTTGTTGGCTTAATTGTTGTTGAAACCATTGGGAGCGTTGATCTAAAATACAACCCAGGGCTAAGGTATGGGCAATTCCTTGCAATTGGCCATATTCCTCTGGGTTCCAGGAGCGATCATTGCGTCCGGTGACTAAAAAGCCTAAGACCACCTCTTCTTGAATCAACGGTAACACGGTTTGACTGCGTTGTTGCCAACTTTTCTCTTCTTCTAGGGGTTGTTCCCGGTGTGCTTCAGCTTCTATAAAATCATTGATATCCACCGCCGGTAACAAAATCCGGGTTTTGGTAATTTCTTCTGTGGTTAACAAACGAGGTAGAGTTGGAGTTAACATTGTCGGAAAGCGCATCAAACCCGGAATATCCAAATCTTCCAGGGAGGTTTCAGGATAAGTGGCGATCGGAATCAATTTCTGATGTTCCTCATCCACCCAAGCCTCGGCCAAATACACCACACTCAAGGACGCACCTAAACTCGCCGTCAATGACAATTGCGTGCGACAGAGTTGGACAAATTCAGAACTCGCTGTAAGCATAGGAGGGGGAGGAGCCGGGGGATCAGTGTACTGATTTTGTATCAATCTATTAAAACATCTTGAAATTTTGAACTAGAACAGATATACTTCTTTCGGATTTTGTAGCTATATTTACAACCCGCCTGCTTAAAAAGGAGGTCAACAAGTTGGCTAGAAGACGTAAGCGTAAAAGCCGTCGTAGACAAGAAGGACGAAGAATTTTAGAATGTGTGCCTCAATATAGCATTTCGAGTGGCGAAGATAAACCTGTAACGGCTGCTCGCAAGTTTATCCATGCCGAGGGAATTATTCCCCCTGCTGTGCTTCTTGTCAAACGCAATGAGCATACAACAGATCGGTATTTCTGGGCTGAGAAGGGTCTGTTTGGTGCTCAGTATGTTGAAGAAAATCATTTTTTATTCCCCAGTTTAAAGCAGCTTGTGGAAAAAGCAACACCCCTATCTTCTGCTTCCGCCCTCAAAAGCGTTTGAAGTCTAGATCCCCTGTGTTGAATATTCTTAATGCTTAAAGTAAAGGGTTTTCTAAATGCGGAATTTTTCTGGCGTCCTGAAACTGGGTGACAGCTATTATCAACATGAGCTTTAGTCCTTAACTCAGATTAAGGCAGCGCGAGAGAAAAACCGGATAGGTCTGGTGGTGAACCTTCAATGGAGGCAATCTATCTCTGGGGGTTTAGTCGGTTAAAAGGTTGTTGAATTTCTTCTCTTTTAACCCAACTAGCCCAGGAGTCCCTGCTTCTAGCAAGGATCAGATGAAATTATTCGCAAGGTTTGAGGTGCAGTGCTTGTTTGAGCGTTGCCAGTTCGTCTCGGTGAGCGGTTACAGTAATTAAACTTTGAGTTTGGTTTCCTTGACCGAGAACCGCATCCAGCTTAAGAGAGACTTTTTCGAGCCGCCCGGCACCTTTCCAATAAAACCACCCCGCCAGGGGCGAAAGCAACACCAGTCCCCAAAACAGTTCGCCAAGGTTGGGAATAGCCATCGATAGGACTAATCCTAAACATAACAGCCCAACGGCCGTTAATAGGGTTAAGAAGATGGCTAGAAACCAACTGGGACGAACTAACCCCTCAAAGGTGATTTGATTGTCTTCCCGATTTAATTTCGTCACACGATAAGCTCGTGCTGCGAAATATTGTTGAATTTGCGTGAGCAAAGAGTCTGCTTCTTGTTCAGCCATTAGTTTTTCCTGCTGGGTTCGATCTTTGGTCGCAGCCCGCACAAAGAAGAATAAGCCAATCGCCAGTAACAAGGTCAACACAAACGTGGAAGGAATTACGGGAATCATCATAGATTAAATGAGTCTACTTTTAAACGGTCACTCGTCGATGGGGAGTTTACACAAATTTACCTCGACGAGTTGTATATTCATGCCAAAGTCTGGCTAACTCTTGCGCCTGGGTTTTGTATTCCGGTATGATTTGGTACATCCTACGAGGGCGACCTCTACCTTCTACCTTCTGCCAGTATCCCGTAATCGTTCCTTGTTTTTCTAGGAACTTCAAGGCACTATAGAGAACCGTATCCGATAATCGATAAGCAGAATACTCTTGTTCTAGTCGTTCAATCAGTTCGGTTCCATAGGAGTCCCCTCGCAGAAAGACAGATAAGATGTAGCAAACCGCCAGTTCTTTATTGAGATAGATAGGCGGGGGTTCTTGGAAAAATTGATAGATCTCTTCAAAGGTCATAAGATTCTCCCGCTTACTCTGAAGCATGATTGATTCACCTAAATTTTAGATAAGGATGAAAATTTTTGACTTCTAGCCTGACTCTATTTATATAATTTATCGCGCCGTGATTCGGGATTTAGTCAATGTGGTCACTATTTTTAGGGATATTGGAGAAAATCAATCACGGTGATTCCCTCTAGGTTAGCTAAAAACGACAGGTTAAGGTGGTTTTAACGGGACAAGCTCGTTCTGTCAAGGAATTCCCTCTCAGGTCTAATCCGGTTAGGTTTGTCAAGCTTTGCAATGGACGACTATCGGAAACTTTTGTATTATACAAATCTAAAGTGATTAATTGGGTTAACGGTTGCAGGGGTGCAAGATTTGAAACCGAGGTATTAAACAAGCTGAGGATTTTCAGGTGGGTCAATGCTTGTAAGGGGGTTAAATCGGAAATGGGATTATTGCCAAGGTAAAGTTCGGTTAGATTGGTCAGGGTTGCTAAAGGACGAAGATCGGAAATTTGATTATCAAATAAAGTTAATTGGTTGAGATTGGTTAAAGAGGCGAGGGGGGTTAAATCTGTAATTTGATTGTTAAATAGGAGCAGTTGTTTGAGATCAGTTAAAGAGGCGAGGGGAGTTAAATCTGCAATTTGATTATCATAAAGGGCTAAATAGCTGAGTTTTGTTAAGGGGTGTAGGGGTGTAATATCAGAAATTTGGTTTCCCTGTAAGGCTAATTTTTTTAAACTTACTAAAGATTGCAACGGCGTAATATCTTGAATTTGATTATCAAATAATACTAAACTTTTTAATCGGGTCAAATGGTTAAGCGGGGTTAAATCCGTAATTTTATTCGTATCTAAAATTAAAGTTTCTAGTGCTATTAAGGAAGAAAGCGGGGTTAAATCATGAATTTGATTGACATCCAGTGCTAAGACTTTTAAATTTGTTAGATTAGCCAATGGCGTTAAATCAGAGATTTGATTTCCACTTAAATACAAAAATTGCAGTTGAGAAAAAGAACTTAAAGGATTTAAATCTTTAATTTGATACCCACTCAAATTGAATTGAATCAGTTGAGATAGAATTTTATTCGCTATTTTACAGTCTTTGGTTTGAGAGATTTCTAATAATAAATCTAGGGTTTTTTGTGTTTCTACCTCTAAATTATTTTGATTTAAACAAATCGTTTCAAAATTATTTGAAGGTTGTACAGAAGTCTCTGAAGCTAAAGCCGGATTTAGGGGTAATAAAAATATTAAACAATTAAGTGCTATTTTATAGGGATTTATGTTAACAAATTTTATCATAATTTTAATAAATTTTTGTTTACAAAATAACATCATAAAATCAACACTTTGTTTTTCAGTCAACCTTAATAATTTGATAACACTCTTCAACAGAAGCCTGATTTTTCATAGCTTCTACCAAACGATAATAGGTCGTTTCGTGGTTTTGAATTAAGGTTTTAGCTTGTAAAATAGCCCAACGTTCTTTAAATTTAGCTTCACTCATCGGACGATTTAACTGAGTCCAAATTGCGGTAATTTTTTCTCGGTCTTCCCGTCCCCCCTCGGCTTTTTGAAATACTAACGTTTCTGCGGCGATTCCCGCCATCCAAACGGTACAATAACGATCTAAAACCCGTGATGATAGTTGACCCTGTTGTAATTGTTCCCATAATAGTTGATCAGCAAACTGTACCCCGCCTTGAGCCTTTAATCCCTGTTTGAACGCTTCCCAACCATTTAACGCATATCCCTGAATGGGAATTTCCATCAAATAAGCCACTAAAAAATGTCCGGCTTCATGGTGTACAATTCGTTCCCGAGTGGAAGCCGAAGTTCCCCCTAACCAATCCACTAATAAATTAGCACCTTGACCTTGAAATTGAAAAATATCTAATGTCGCAATCCCTAATAAAAAACAAGTCACACTCGCCGGAATAAAGGGCGAAATATTCAAAACCGGACTCAATAACGCCGATAGGGTGATACAGAAAACACTAATTGCAATCAAGTTTAAACTGGTCGTTCTCATCAGCTTTTCTTCAGTTTTCTGGCTTTATAAAACGTTTCCAAACTCTGGCGATCTCCGACAAACCGCCAATGCCAAGGTTCATAACTCACCCCTTGGGGATTATTCTTAGGAAAGGATAACTCAAAACTATAAAAAGCGGCATTATCTTTTAACCATTGAAAAGCCTGAGTTTGTTCAAAACTAACACTCAAGTTCGTTGAGGGCATATTTCCATCCCCAATATCCATGGCATAACCCGTATGATGTTCACTATATCCCGGAGGCGCGCTTACCTCGGCGCGTTTGGTTGCGACTTGTCCCCGTTGGGCTTTAATTTCAAAAAAGACCGTTTCCTGTTCTTTCACACTCCGAAAGGTTGAAATTGGAACTAAACTCACCCCACTGGCTAAAGCCGCTTGCTCCATTTCCTGATAAGCTTGGGCGGCAGCTTTGCGTAACCGATGACTGCCATCGGGGGTAATACTTTCTAACTCTGCAGCGGGAGCTTCTTCATAGGGGAGATGACCCAATAAATTGTCCGGTAGGGTTGGAGAGGCACTAGGGGAGGGGGCGGTTGGTGTCGCTGAAACTGACGTGCTCGGACTAGGAGACGGGGAAGATGTAACAGAACTTTTGGCTTCTGGGGTAGTTTCTATCAGGGGGATATAAGCTTTGGGAGAAAGAATTCCAAATTGATAATTAATGGCTAAAGCCGTACAGAACGCCACGACGGCTAACCCCAACATTTTCCAGAAGAGTCCGGGTCTTTGGGAGGGTCGGGAGGAAGCCACGGTCGCAACGGGAAGATCTCGTATTGCTTCTGGAATCTCTTGAGTTGATTCATCCGCGACAGTTTCGGCTTGTTTAGGCAGACTAGAATTCTTCAACGGCTTCACTCCTGCACATCCATTCAAGGCTGAATTTTATAATACTTCATGTTGACGGCTAATCGTCAACACCTCAACAGTGAACACTTAATCGTTATGTCTAATTCTGTAACTCAACTTCTAACACTTTATGAATGGCTCATTGGCGGGGTTTTAATCGGCTGGATTTTAGGTCGGAAATTACCCGCTATTGTTCCCTATTATTTAGGAAAAATTTTATATTGGGTCATTGTTCCGATCGCAATTATTGCCTTTTTAAGAAAAGCAGATTTATCCGGTTCAATTTGGATTGCTCCCTTAGCGGCTTGGGCTGCTATTTTTCTCGGTGCAGGATTAGCTTGGATGGGGTTATATTGGCAAAGCCGTATTCCTAAATTCAATATTTTACCCCAATCTTTACCTGCTCAAGGCAGTTTTTTATTAGCGTCAATGGTGGGGAATACGGGATATATTGGTTTTCCGGTTAGTTTAGCCTTAGTTGGGCCCCAATATTTCGGTTGGGCGGTATTTTATGATGGACTGGGAACGGTTATTGGTGCCTATGGATTAGGAGTGGCTTTAGCCGCAAGATTTGGTATGGGAAAACAAGACCCTTGGCAATTAGTTGCAGTATCATTAACGAACCCGGCTTTAATTGGTATGGTGATCGGTTTAATGGTACGAAATATTGCGGTAGCTGATCCGATAGAACAGGGATTACACGCCATTGCTTGGGGAGGTGTTGCTTTAACGTTAATGTTAATGGGAATGCGTTTGAGTCAACTTCATTCTTGGCACTATTTTCAAACCGCTTCTGTCAGTTTAGCTATCAAAATGTTAATTGTACCTTTGGTTTTAGGTTATGGATTAATGCTATTGGGATTAACCGGATCTCCGTTATTAGTTTTAGTTCTGCAAATGGCAACTCCTCCCGCTTTTGCAACCTTAGTTTTAGCCGAAGCCTTTAATTTAGATCGGGAATTAGCCGTTACCAATTTAGCGATGGGCTCTACACTATTATTATTAACGTTACCGATATGGTTATTTTTGTTTGGTCAGTAAAACTTAGAAATTGGGTTTTTGGTGAATCCGCACTCAATTTCTAAACTGTACTACCTTTAATTAGCCCGAACTGGATTTCGGAGCATTAATCGTTTAAGTTTCCTGAAGGATAATTTTGCTATTTGGGAGCAGCCGGATAAGAACGTTCTGCTGTCCAATGGCGATCTGAAGATTGATAAATTCTCATCTTCTCTAAACCCGCAGACTCGATGAAATTAATCACTTCATCTAAGGTATAAGCCGCTTGTAAGGAGTCTCGAAATAGTTTTTTCTGATGGTCGTTACAATCTCCGGCATATTGTTCAACTAAGGTATTGAGTTCGGTTTCACTGCTAGGGCGAGTTAAATCTCTTAGAAATATTGCTCCCTGGGGTTTTAACACGCGCTGAAGTTCTTGAAAAAATAGTAGAGGCTCTGACAAATGGTGAACAATACTATTGGAAATGACCATATCAAATTGATCATCGGGATAAGGTAACTGTTTGGCATCGATTTGTTCTAATTTGATTTGTTCCTGTAACCCCGCTTGCTCAATATTTTGATTGCCAATAAATAGCATATTTGCTGATAAATCAATTCCGGTAATTTGCCATTGCGATGCGTTAGCCACGCCGCTGCGCGATCGCTTTTGAGCGATTAAAATTGGAATCCGTGCTGTCCCCGTTCCCGCATCTAAGATTAATCCGGTTTCTGGCCCCAATTCTATTGCTAATTCGGCAAATTCTTGATTAACTTGGGTAAAATCCATCGCATCATACTCGCTGGCTTCTTCCCAAGTATCCATGACTTCTACTTCTGGAATACGTTCCATAAGGGTAATTCAGATTAAGGTAAGTTCAGAAGTATTGTAGAAGTTCCGAACTCAAGAAAAGCAATGCACAAAATTACTATTTTGTCAATCCCTCTGATCATGACCCCATCAGTTCTGCTCAAAACTCGTGCATCGCTATGCTTAAATTCTGTCAGGGTTTTATAAATTTTTACGAGATTATAGGGGTTTGAGGATAAAGTTTTGAGGTTAAGTTATACTTCCCCAGATTATTATTTTCCTATTATAGCCCAAACCCCTATAATTTCGTCAAGTAATTGCAACCCGTTTGCAATAACCTCTTGACAAAAATCGAGGTTTTTTACCTTATTCTTTTAAAATTAAAAACAAACTTCCATAATCTATAGTTTTTTCTTATTAAAACTCGCTCTTGATACCAAACCTGGGGTAATACTTTAAAAAAGCTTATGATAAAAAAATGTTTGAGTAAACTATCAACGGTTATGAGAGCAATTGAAACGACAGCGACTATTAATGAGAGTGGGCAACTGACACTTGATCAATCATTAGGAATTACTAAACCACAGCGTGTTCGGGTTATTGTCTTAATTCCTGAAGACGACGAAGTTGACCCCAATGAAACGCCGACTGAAATTGTTATAGAAGGTATTCGCCAAGGTTTATGGGAAGCATTAACAGGACAGACTATTCCGCTCTCAGAAATGTGGGAAGGTATTGATGTTGAGTGAACCACCACCCATCCAAATCGCGCTTACTTCCCGCTTCAAAAGGGATCTTCGAGAACTTGCTAAACGCTATCGTTCAATTCGTACCGATCTTCAACCGTTAATCGAACAACTTCAAGCAGGTGAAATTCCTGGTGATAGAATTGCAGGTATTAAATATACCGTTTTTAAAGTTCGTCTTAAAAATAGTAATATCCAAAAAGGAAAAAGTGGGGGCTATCGAGTTATTTATTATCTGAAAACAAATCAAGCCATCATTCTCGCTACAATTTATTCCAAATCTGACGACTCAGATATTAGTCATGAAACCCTTGAAGAGGTGACCACTCAATATGAGAAAGAAATTGGTTAATTGAATGGGAATCTGTGGCTCCCTCGCCATCTTAGGACAAAAACTGCTATAATTGATTTAAACGAAGTCGTTATGAGTTTGAAATAAGAAAAATGACAAACCCAACCGTTGAAAATCTTGTAATTATTGGTTCTGGGCCTGCTGGTTATACAGCAGCAATTTATGCTGGACGGGCGAACTTGAAACCCGTTGTCTTTGAAGGCTATCAACTGGGGGGAGTTCCGGGGGGTCAGTTAATGACCACCACAGAAGTTGAGAACTTCCCTGGTTTTCCCGAAGGCATTACCGGGCCGGAATTAATGGATCGGATGAAAGCCCAAGCCCAACGGTGGGGGGCGGAACTGTTTACCGAGGATGTGATTTCCGTTGATTTAAGTCAACGTCCCTTTACTATTAAATCTGAAGACCGGGAAATCAAAACCCATACCATTGTAATTGCAACGGGGGCGACGGCGAAACGGCTACATCTTCCCCAGGAAGAAACCTTTTGGAATGCGGGAATTTCCGCCTGTGCGATTTGTGATGGGGCGAGTCCGATTTTCAAAGGTGTAGAATTAGCGGTGATTGGGGGAGGAGATACCGCCGCCGAGGAAGCCGTTTATTTAACCAAATACGCCACCCATGTTCATCTATTAGTCAGACGAAATGAATTGCGGGCGAGTAAAGCTATGCAGCAACGGGTTCTTCAGCATCCTAAAATTACGGTGCATTGGAATACGGAAGCGGTGGATGTTTATGGCAATGATAAATTAGGCGGGATTAAAATTAAGAATAACCAAACGGGAGAACAACAGGATTTACCCGTCCAGGGGTTATTTTATGCCATTGGTCATACTCCCAATACCCAAATTTTCCAAGGACAATTACAACTGGATGAAGTGGGATATATTGTCACCAAACATGGCACTCCTGAAACCAGCGTTGAGGGGGTTTATGCGGTTGGGGATGTCCAAGATCATGAGTTTCGTCAAGCCATTACAGCCGCCGGAAGTGGTTGTATGGGGGCGATGTTAGCAGAGCGGTGGTTATCGATTAATGGGTTAGCGCAGGAAGTTCAACAAACAGAAACTTCTGAACCAGCAGCAGAAACGACACCTTCAACCCAACCTCAAATTACCACTTCTGAAAATTTCGATATCCAAAATACCCGCCATACTGGGGGTTATGCCTTGCGGAAACTTTACCATGATAGCGATCGCTTAATTGTGGTAAAATATGCCTCACCCACCTGCGGGCCCTGTCATGCGCTTAAACCAATTTTAGATAAAGTGGTTGGTGAATTTGAGGGTAAAATTCATTATGTCGAAATTGACATTGAAGAAGATCCTGAAATTGCTCAAAACGCGGGGGTAGTTGGGACTCCAACCCTACAAATGTTCAAAAATAAGGATTTAATTCAAGACCTCAAAGGTGTGAAACCCAAGAGTTTATATCGAGAATTAATTCAGAATAATTTGTAAGACTCAAAACCGGGTTTCTCAAGTAACAACGTAGTAAGTCCTTCAGGACTTTTCTTTTAACTTAATTTGATAAAAGAAAGCCCTGAAGGGCTTACTACGTTTGGAGTGGGAATTAAAATACCGTTTGCGGAAAAGAAAGAAAGCCCTGAAGGGCTTACTACGTTTGGAGTGGGAATTAAAATGCCATTTGCTGCATACTGCCTAATAAAGCAATAATAATTTGAGAGCCAAATTGGAGAGCAAAAATAGCAATAATGGCTGAAAAATCAATTCCCCCTAAAGGTGGAATAAAAGAACGGAAAAGATTGAGATAGGGGTCAGTTAACTGACTTAAAATTGAGAAGGGGGGATCAAACCAGTTAATAGTTGGAAACCAGCTTAATAAAATCCTAATAAATAGGATTATCATATAAATGTTGAGGAACTGTGCCAGGGTGTTAGCGAGTAAGCCGAAAGGAAGTGCCATAAAATTTATTTGATGTTTAACTCAATTTGACTGAATTTGAGATAAAGTTATGACCCTTAGTGTATCACATTTAAGAAAAGGGGGGAAAATCAAACGGGATACCCCCATCGATTAATCATAAGTTTCCGAGCTACTATTGCCATTGACATTGCCTAACTGTTGACGAACATCATCAATGGCTTGATTGAGTTGAGCAATTTTATCCTCCAAACTCAAACGGGCGGTTTCGATATTTTCTCCCGTCAATTTAGCAGACTTCCCCGACTTTCCCGGTATTTCTGGCAAGGGTTCACCGCTTTCGGAATGGGTGATGCGGGAAGCGAGTACCACTCCTAATACCCCGCCCACAAACCCTCCTAGGGTTGCACCGAGGAAGAAGCCACTACCAAAACCATCTCGATTACCCATAATTTAACCACTTTGTCACAATAGCTTGATTTTATAGTAGGGAACAGACAACAGGGAACACTTCGACAGGCTCAGTGCTTCGCAGGCAACAGTCAGGAAAAAAGGGAGACACACTTACTGTTGCGACAACAACCGCGATCTATTCGGTGGGGAGACGGTCGAATGTGCCAAACGTTCGATCTCCTGCATCTCCCAACCCCGGTACAATAAAGCCCTGTTCATTGACTTCAGGATCAATAATAGCGGTATAGATTTGCAAACTGGGATAAGCTTGACTTAATTTTTGTAACGCCGGGGGGGCGGCGACAATGGAAATAATCCGAATCAAAGCGGGTTCAAGATGCCGCTGGGTGAGTTCTTCCATCACCGCCATGATTGTTCCCCCCGTTGCTAACATTGGTTCACTAATAATCACCCGCGTTTGAGGATCAAATTGGGGAGGTAATTTATTTAAGTAGCAACTGGCTTCTAAGGTTTCTTCGTTGCGTACCATGCCGATATGATAAACCGAAGATAAAGGCACAACGCTTTGAATTCCCTCCATTAACGCTAAACCAGCCCGTAAAATAGGAATTACAATCAGGGGAACTTCAGGATTAACAAAGGTGGCGTTACATTCGGTTAAGGGGGTTTGTACCGTTGTTTCCAGGGTTGGTAACCAGTCTCTGGCGGCTTCGTAGGTCAACCAACGTCCTAACTCCGTCATCGCCGTGCGAAATAAAGCCGGAGGCGTGGCGTGATCACGAGCAACTCCTAACCAATGTTTAATTAAAGGATGGGGGGGGACATAAATACGCAGTTGATTAGCCATAACAAAATCGTTAGAAAGTCTCCACTATCATCCCACACCATTGCCAGAGATGGGTTGACGGTTTTTAACCCTAAGCGATTAGAATATTAGTCTCTATCTTCAGTGATCATTTATGAAAGCAATCATGATTGTGGGAACGACTTCCCATGCAGGAAAATCCATGATGGTCACGGCCATTTGTCGAATTTTACATCGTCGTGGTGTCCGGGTTGCTCCCTTTAAAGGGCAAAATATGGCTCTGAATTCCTATGTTTCTCCGGCCGGATCAGAAATGGGTTATGCTCAAGCGGTGCAAGCCTGGGCGGCGGGAGTGACTCCTTCTGTTTCTATGAATCCTATTTTATTAAAACCCCAAGGAAATATGACCTCTCAGGTAATTTTAAAAGGCAAACCTGTGGGAGTTGTACAAGCGAGTGATTATTATGAACACTATTTTGATCGGGGTTGGCAAACGATTACTGAATGTTTAGACTATTTAACCCAGGAATTTGATATTTTAGTTTGTGAAGGGGCTGGCAGTCCCGCCGAAATTAATCTCAAACATCGAGATTTAACGAATATGCGGGTGGCAAAATATTTGAATGCCAAAACGTTATTAGTGGTTGATATTGATCGCGGGGGGGCCTTTGCTCATGTTGTGGGAACATTGCAACTGTTAGACCCCGATGAACGGGCATTAATTAAAGGCATTATTATTAATAAATTTAGAGGACAGCGATCGCTATTAGAATCGGGGATAAAATGGTTAGAGGAGTATACAGGAATTCCTGTTGTTGCGGTTATTCCTTGGATTGATCATCCCTTCCCCGCAGAAGATTCTTTAAGTTTATTAGATCGTCGTCCGAGTTCCTCCCAAGCGGAATTAACCATTGCCGTTATCCGATTTCCTCGCATTGCTAATTTTACAGATTTTGATCCCCTAGATGCTGAAACCAGCGTTAAAATTAAGTATGTGATGCCTTCTGACACTTTAGGACATCCCGATGCCGTCATTCTTCCAGGGTCTAAAACGACTATTTCTGACCTGCAAGTCTTAAAACAATCGGGAATGGCAAATCAAATTAAAAATTATGTCGAGGCGGGGGGTCAGGTGATGGGAATTTGTGGCGGTTATCAAATGTTAGGAAAAATTGTGTCAGATCCCTATGGTTTAGAAGGACAACAGGGGGATTATGAAGGGTTAGGATTATTACCGCTTAAAACCGTTATGTCCACTCAAAAAACCTCCCGTCAACGGTTGGTTTCATCCCATTATCCCCAAGAAGGTTTACCCGTTGAAGGATTTGAAATTCATCAAGGACGAACTCAATTGTTAGATTCTAACGATATTTCTCCTTTATTCAATGACCCTAATTTAGGATTTGTTAATCAACAAAAATCGATTTGGGGTCATTATTTACATGGGGTTTTTGATAATGGCCCTTGGCGACGAACCTGGTTAAATCATCTGCGAAAACCCAGGGGGTTAAATGCTTTACCCACTGGAATTGCTAATTATCGAGAACAGCGAGAATTGTTATTAGATTTATTAGCAGATACAGTAGATTCCTATTTAGATTTGAGATCGGTTTTATAGCAGTCAACCTCAACAACAGTCAACATGAAAATCCATTTCTTACCCGATAAAGTTACCGTTGAAGCCCAACCGGGTGAACCTTTATTAGCCGTCGCCGAACGCGCTGGAGTTGTAATTCCCACTGGATGTTTAATGGGGTCTTGTCATGCTTGTGAAGTGGAACTAGACGAAGATAATTTTATCTGTGCTTGCATTTCTTCCGTTCCCTCTGGAAAAGCGGAAATCACCATTAATATTTATAGTGATCCTACTTGGTAAATGTTATAGAGCTACTGGAAGAGGGAACAGGGAACAGGGAACAGGGAACAGTAAGAAGTGAAAGGGTTTCAGGTTTCACTCAATACTCCCATGCGTAGCACTATATAGCCAGAAATTTTGATGACAGAACAACCAGATCACTAAAAATCAAGGGCTTACGCCCTGGGATTTTTAGCCCAGCTTTTGAAAGCTGATGAATGGGCGGAGAGAGACTCGAACTCTCACGACCGAAGCCGCCGCATTTTGAGTGCGGTGCGTCTACCAATTCCGCCACCCGCCCTTGGGGTTAGCTTCACTATTATAAACCATAAAGTTTCGTTTTAGCAAGTCCTGATAATTAGGACTACTCGACCAACGATCAATTTCTCTGGCCCGCAAGACCGGAAGGGGATGGGTTAATTGGGCGGTTTGAGCTTGTTGAAGCAGTTCTCCCAATTCTGTGCGACTAATTTGATCATACGTCCGGGCTTGGGCAACAAAGGCATCTAAATTCAGTTGCGAAGCTAAACTGGGAGAACCCCCCGACAGTTTCATTAATACCGACATCACCACTCTCGGATCTTGAGTCGCCAATAGGGCCGCGCGATCGCAAGTAAACTCAGCACAGCGCAACCATTCCATTAACTGAGCTTGTAACCCCTGAGCCAAAATGGCACCCCAAGGAGACAATTGATTCGCCGCTAAGACCACTAAATTCGCTAAGGTTAAATATACCCCATGTTCGCATTTTAAATGCCCTAACTCATGGGCAATTACCGCTTGAATTTCTTCCGAGGTTAATAACTCAATTAACGACGTATGAATAACAATAAACGGTTGTTTTCCCCGCATCGCAAAAGTATAGGCATTAGGAACCGGATGTTGGCGAATATAAAGTTGAGGCGGTTCTAAATCTAAAGTTTTGCAAGCGGCTAATAATAATTGATGAAGATCAGGTAATTGTTGATCACTAACTAAAATACTAGACGCAATATTTTCTAAATAAAAAAACTGTTCCCCGACACCGCCTAAAATTTGCCGGACTAATAAATCTAAACCGGGCAATTGTTTCAAAGCATTGGTCGCTTGTAAATCCAACGGATGACGAAAATGATCGGCTCGGAGTCCTATTAAAGGGGTCGTTGAAAACGTCATAGCTACATACAGATTAAAGTCAAACTATAACAAATTCTAACGTCTGCCTGATCAAAATTGGGTGGGTTGTGAGTTGTAATTAACCCTAAAACGCACCCTAAACAACTCACAACAAACACTCCATTTTTGAGAATAAGTGACTGTCTGCTAACAGATCAGTTGCTTACTCCTTTTCTATTAGCGCATGATCAATACGCTGGAGTTTGGCTCCTAATTGTCGGAGTTTAGCTTCCAATTGTTCATAACCCCGATCTAAATGTTTTAATTCCTGAATGGTGGTTTCTCCCTCCGCCGCTAAAGCCGCTAGGACTAAAGCCGCAGAAGCGCGTAAGTCTGTTGCTGTTACAGGTGCGCCCGATAAGAACGGAACTCCTCGAACTAAGGCAGTCGTTCCCTTAACCCGAATATCTGCACCCATGCGACTGAGTTCAGGAACATGACCAAACCGATTTTCAAACACCGTTTCGCTGATCAAGCTATTGCCTTCACACAGCGTTAACAGAGCCATAAAGGGGGCTTGCATATCCGTAGGAAATCCCGGATAGGGTAGGGTTTCAATGTCCGTTGCTGTTAAATTCTCCACCGGGAGAATGCGTAAATGGTTTGACCCTTCCATCTGAATTTTGACCCCAATGGCTTTGAGTTTAGCCAGTACCGGAGTCAAATGTTCTGGAATAATGGGAGATAAACTAATTTCAGAGCGGGTAATGGCTCCTGCTATTAAAAAAGTTCCGGCTTCTATTCGATCAGGAATAATCGAATAATCGGCCGAATGCAGACTAGGAACCCCAGAAATCACAATGGTTTTAGTTCCAGCCCCCTGAATTTTTGCTCCCATTGCACAACAGAAGTTTGCTAAATCGATTACTTCCGGTTCTTGGGCTGCATTTTCGAGAATGGTTTCTCCCTCGGCGAGGGTTGCTGCCATCATCAGAGTTTCCGTTGCTCCCACACTGGGATAATCCAGATAAATGCGAGCACCTTTGAGTCGGGGGTTAGAGCCCTTAACGTGAGCATGAACAATGCCATGATCAATATGAACTTCAGCCCCTAAAGCTTGCAGTCCCCGAACATGAAGATCTACGGGTCTAGCTCCAATGGCACAACCTCCCGGTAAGGGAACTCTGGCTACTCCTAAACGAGCCAGTATTGGCCCAATAGCAAAGAAACTGGCCCGGAGTTGGCTGACGAGTTCATAGGGAGCTTGTGATTCTGATAGTTGACCCGCTTTAATATCGAGAACATCACCCTGACGGTCGATTTTAACCCCCAGCGCGGTGAGAATTTCACTCATGCGGTTGACATCAACCAAGGAGGGAACGTTACGAAGCCGACAATCTTCAGAACACAGCAATGCACCGGCCATTAAGACTAAAGCGGAATTTTTAGCCCCGCTAATCGAAACATGACCCTGTAGGGGTTGATTCCCCCAAATTTTGAGAATGGACTGGTTAGGATTGGACGCAGTAACGAGATTTGATGAGCGTATAGCGAGTGTAATGGGCTTATCCTCCAAAAATGGGTTGTACGTTAACATTCGTTAATTTTTTGTTCTGATTCTACCGAAAAGATTCCAGATGTCTAGGGGTAAACAGTCATTAATTGGTGATCTATGACCTGGAATCACCATGAGGGAGGGGTTTTATCAAAATATTAATCTTGGAATACCCAATTTAGAAATCGTCAAGGATATTTAAAAATTGGGTTGTAAGTCCCCCCCTGAATTTTATACTTAGATTAGAAACTCCCAGCAAAATTTTCTGTCTCAACTGATTGATCAGTTCCTCAACGATTAAATTAGAATACAACGGTTGAAAAATAGCGCAGTCAGACGAAGGAGAAATAATTGATTATGGAAATTGGGATTCCGAAAGAAATTAAAGATCAGGAATTTCGGGTGGGATTGAGTCCCGGTAGTGTGCGAGTCTGCTGTGAACGAGGTCATCAAGTTTTTGTGGAAACGGGTGCAGGGAATGGTGCTGGATTTACCGATGAGGATTATATACGAGCGGGAGCCATAATCGTTGAATCTCCGGCTGATGCTTGGTGTCGCGAACTGGTGGTGAAAGTTAAAGAACCTTTACCCTCAGAATATGAGTGCATTCAAAAAGGGCAACTGCTGTTTACTTATCTGCATTTAGCCGCAGATCGGCAACTAACGGAACAGTTAATTAACAAGGGTGTCCATGCCATTGCCTATGAAACTGTAGAACTTCCTGATGGTCGCTTGCCTTTACTAACTCCGATGAGTATTATCGCCGGACGGTTATCGATTCAGTTTGGGGCTCGTTTTTTGGAACGACAACAGGGAGGACGAGGGGTTTTATTAGGGGGAATTCCTGGGGTAAAAGCTGCCACTGTTGTGATTTTAGGGGGAGGTGTGGTTGGCACAGAAGCGGCTAGGGTTGCCCTCGGTATGGGGGCTAAAGTGCAAATTTTAGATGTGAATGTGGAGCGATTAGCGTATTTAGAAACGGTGTTTGGATCGAGTGTGGAATTACTCTACAGTCATTTATCCCAAATTGAAGAAAGTGTTCCCCAAGCAGATTTATTAATTGGTGCGGTTTTAATCTTAGGAAAACGCGCCCCTAAATTAGTTTCTCGTGAGTTAGTCGCTCAAATGCGCCCTGGTTCTGTCATTGTGGATGTGGCAGTAGATCAAGGAGGGTGTATTGAAACCTTACGGCCTACGTCCCATAGCCATCCGACTTATATTGAAGAAAAGGTAGTCCATTATGGTGTTCCCAATATGCCCGGTGCTGTGCCTTGGACAGCGACCCAAGCCTTGAATAATAGTACCTTACCTTATGTTCTTCAGTTAGCAAATCGGGGACTCAAAGCATTAGAATTAAACCCGGTTTTAGCCAAAGGTTTAAATGTGGAAAATCACCATTTAGTTCATCCGGCTGTTCGGGACGTTTTTCCTGATTTAGTTTAAAAAAATTACGAATTACGAATTACGAATTGGGAATTGGGAATTGGGAATTGGGAATTGGGAACGAGGAATAGAAAAAGCATCAAGAAAGAGTCGAATTAACGGGAAATTCCGACTTGTTTTAAAACGGTTAGGGGGTGATAGGATTTTAGCCATTGTAGTTGTTGGGAATTTCTGACTAATAATCCTCCCGCAAACCCTAAAGAATTAATCGAAATTCCCTCAAATTCTTCTTGAGATCGAGGAACAATCATCATCCAATTTCGGGTAGCTAATAAATTATAAGCTCCTGATTGAAAAAGATGATCATCAACGGATAAACCCACGGCTGATAATAAAACAAAGTACAATTCTAAGGTGAAAATTGCGGCTTCTGATGGGGTATGAATCCAATTGGGATTAAAAGAGGCGATCGCATGAACAAAAGGAAATTCGGGAATGATACCAATAGAATTTTGAAATTGTACAGAAGTGATCGCAGGTTGAATGGGAAGATTTAAGCCATCGGGAACTAAGGGAAAAGGAACTAATTGTAGATGTTTATGGCGTTGACTTGCTCCCGCTAATTTACCCCCATTATAAAATATTAATCCATCAATTTCTGCTAAACCCATCCACATCGCTGCAAAATCGGCTTGAGTTAGCCAAGTTTCTTGTTCTTCAAATTCGCGGGTTACAATTAATAAATGATGCTCAACAACATTAAATTTATTCAGTAAACATAAATGAGTTTTCGATAAATCAGCAACAAATAAATCTTTTTCATAAGGAAGAAAAGGGTTAAACTCTTTCCCCGATTTCTCTATCTTTTTTTGCTGTTTCTTGGCTTGTTCCTTACGCGCTAAGTTAGCTAAAATTCTAACTAAAAAGCGAATATCCCCCTCTTCAATAAAATCATAATCTGTTGCAATTGATTGAAGAGCACCACAATTGAGAGCATATTCAGTTTGAGTGATAATCCGTTGCCATAATGTACCCAATGGCAAGATTGAGGTTGCTGCTGTCTCTGTTGTCATTTTTATTCCCAGTTGGAATTGAGGTCTTCTTCCTATCTTAAATTAATTCAGGACTATATTATCAATAGGGAACAGGGAACTGGGAACTGGGAACAGAGGGGATAGGAAAAAGTTATTAGCCACCATAGGAATGTCACCCCCTTCTTCCTATAAGTCGGGGGTTGAAGCAAAGATCAAAAAAATCTAAAATTCCAATCCTGAGTTACCCACAAGAACGGGACACTTTAGTTTTTAATAACTCATCTAAACTGGGGTCTTGAATCTGAAGTGAGGAAGATTCCATCAGAGCATCTGACCATAACTGATGTTCTACAAAATATTGAATCCGAGCTAAAATAATTGCTTCTGCGGGGGCTTTTTGTTGATGCAGTTGCGTTTCTAATTCTTCTAAATCCTGCTGAATTTTCTGGTGTTGATGGGTTTCTATAACTTTAAAAGTTAAAGAGTCACGGGGAAAATCACTGACATCAGGATTAGAGATATCATAAAGTGATAATTGATAGGTTTCTCCGGGTTGAAGCGGTTCTCCCGTATAGGAAATACTTTGCTTAGAATCCGAAATATTTTGACTCCAAATTAAAGTTCCACTGTCATCAGAATGCAGTTCTACATATTCAATATTTCCTCGCCAAATAAAAGTGGGTTTTTCACTCCAAATTTCACTATCAACTTGATGATTATTAGGTTGGGTTAGAGGAACAATTGTACAAATTTCATTTCCCCGTGACCCCCCAGGAGAATAGACAGGCGGTTCATGATTAGTCGTTGAAGAATCATGATTAGCAAGCTGATACAATTTTTCCCCAGAATGGGAACTTTTTTTAAATTCTAAAGGATAAAAACTGGGTTCACTCAGCGCAGGAGGAATAACCGAAAATCCTATTATGCTGACCAGGGTTGTGCATCTCCAAAGAGAACGCACAAAGTTGAACTTAGCCATAAAATTTCCTTTCCACAAATGTCAGAAAAATATACATCCAAAACATCAAAGTTGGTAACACCCAAGGAAGCAGAAGTTCCCCTGTAATATAAACCTGTACACTCCCTAATCCATATATTCCTGTTAATCCCAAAAACACCAGGATATACTTTATTTTTTGAGGACGAACTGTTGCTAAGGATAAGGTCGCTCCTTTTCCGAATAAAGCGGCAATTAAAATCAGCAAAAGGTCAGGAATGGGAATCACAAATCGTTGCTGAATAAAGTGATGAGTCATGTAAGCATGAACTTCACCTCCCGGTAAGACTTGGCGATAATTGCGTGGTGTTTCCTGAGAATACCAATAATTTAATGCCATAGGTAAAGGAAAATTATCCTGACCTTCTGTTGCAATTCCGGCTTCACCATATCCCCCTGGTGCAATTAGAACGACAAAGGGAGTAGAAAGTTTCAAGGTAGACTCTGGAGACTCAAATAATTGCCAAGCGGGAAGACTTTGATACACTTGTTTTGGGGGAATTGAAAAATCAATCAGGGGATGAAACCACCATTGCTTTAATAAATATGCCCAATTTGTGATCGGTTGTAAACGTGCTTTTGATGAAAATAACCTTTGATAATCTGTTCCGGTACTATCAATTAAATAGGCTTTTAAATGGGATAGCCAATCAACGGATGAGTTAAGTTGAGGGGAAGGAGGTTCAAGTTCTTGAACGTTTAATTGATACGCTAAAGCTAATAAATAAGCGAAGGGTAAAGGTTGTTGTCGAGAGTCAGGAAGGGGCAGTAAGGTGGTATAGAGGGGAGGATAACCTAATATTCTTAAATCCCCTTGTAAGCTCCAATTAGGACTCGCTAATTCGGGTAAGGTTTCAAACCATCCTCCGGTGGGATTTTTACTCGTTCCAAATATTAACCAAGTTTGATGATTTTGAACTGCATTTTGTAAAGTTTGGGATAAAATGGGATCGTTTTGAGGTTGATGACGATCTAATAAATAATCAATGCCAATTACTTGCAGATTAAGTTGAATTAACTGATTAATAATCTCAGCTAAATAACTTCGATCCATCGGTCTTGGATTAGAAATTTTAGCTTTTAGAATAGATTTTTCATCAATTAAAATTAATAGAACGGGGGGAGAGGATTGAGTTGGAATTTGATGAGTTAAATTTCGATAAATTGCTTGAATCAAAATTCGTCGTTCTAATAAAAAGGTTTGAATAGGGGTTTGCCAAGCGATAACGCATAAGGTTGTTAGGGCAAGAAGTTCCTTTTTTGTGGGCAACCATCGTTTTAATCGTTGTTTCCAACTGAAGGCTTGTAATTTAAACGGAGGAGCGTGGGGATGGCGAAATAAGGACGGAATTAAATAGGCACTGGGATACGTTAAATGTTTTTCTAATTTGAGGAATTGACAAGCGGATAATAAGGCATCATGAACATCATGATATTCCGTTAAACTGCGAATAAATCGTAATAAAAATTCTTGAGCCACTTGATTATGGATGGGTTCTCGCATAATCGCCACTTGATTTAATCCTAAATCAATCAAGGTATTCGCTAAACTTAAGCCATTACAAGAATTAAATAAGGCAAATTGTAAGCCTCGTTGTTTGGCAACAGTTAAGGGTTGAATCAGTTCGGATAAGGACAACGAAACTGAGGGCGCAATTCCTAATTCTCCTCCGGTTAATTCCGTCTCATTACTATGACCAGCAAATAGTAAAATATCCCAACCTTTTTGATCTTGAATAGCTTTAACAACTGCGAGTTTAACCTCCATTACAGTTTGTTGAGGTTGCCAACCGACAAACTGAATTTCTGCAATTGGAGCGAGCGCTCGCACCGCTTCTTTATCAGCTTGAAAATTTAATCCAGTTTCATCTCCTAAAATTACTAATACTCTAACTTTATTGCGGGTTGGTCGGTGTTCGGGAGTCGTTGTAACCTGACGAATATTAATCGGTTGACGAACAATTCTAATTTTTCCAGTCGCCGCAAATTCTGTACCAATTTCCCACGCTTCCCAAGGAAGTCGAGCCACATCTATCGGGTCAGTGGTGAGAAACACATCAATATCTAATCCAACGCCGGGATGACGGGGTAAAGTTTCTAAATTCTGCTTTGATGTCGCTTTAGCCAAAGTTGCTCGAATTTCATATAATTCTTCATGTCTTAACCAGCGATGAAATTCATATAATAATTTTGCTTCTGCTTGAACTAATTTAGCGTGCCAATCTGTTTGACTTTGGGTAAGTTTTCCGGTGGCTTCCACTCGACCCCGCAGTGCTTTCTGATAAAAACTGAGATAAATATATTGCCATTCTTGATACAGTTGAGTTAATCGTTCAGGATAGGGAAGGGTGACTCCCAAATTTTGCCCTTTTCCCCAAGATAATTGAAATAAGCAAACCTGCTCAACTCGTTGAACTTTGAGATAAAAAGGGGAAACAATGGCATTCATATTTAGGTTTTTAATCTTAATTGAAACTAAATTCAAAAGGCGGTAATGTTTCTGTTATATCTTCTCTTAAACTCACTGTCACCACAAATTTTTCTTGACAGGTTCCGACCACACGAGTAAATAAATAAGAACACTGATCTTCACGATTTGAATCTTGTTCAACTAAAATTCCGGTGGCGTCACTGACTCGTAATTTCACACCTACTGGTAAATCCGTTCCTGTGGGTAAACCTAATATTAATAATAGCGTCCATTCGGGTTCAATTTCCCATTCTAACGGCCAAGTTAAGGCATATAACCGCAGAGAACGTCCTCCTAAACCTAAATCCCGATAAGCACCTTTGGCTTGGGGAGAAATTTCGACGCCATTTTCTTGGAGTTGTTTCACTAAACTAGAAATTTCAGTTCCGTCACGCAAGGCGGTTTCTGGAGAAAAATCGGGAATAAAAACCCAGGATAAAGCTGTTGATAGGGTGTCTAATTCCTGGTTAAACCATCCCGCTAAATTTAGCGTCGGTTGTGTTAATAAATTGAATAAATCTGTTAAATAAACAATAGGATTTTGATGGGATGGAGAAATCGGTTGTGCCGATAAAATGGCTTGATTTTGTACTTCATAAATCCATCGCAGTAATTCAGGATAACTGAAAAGAATTTTTCCCTGTTCCCAAGTTAAAATTTGCCACAATTCAGGAACAATACCGGGTTCTGAGGATTGCAGTTGGGAAAGTTTGCTGATTAATTCTTCTCGAATTTGAGATAATAGTATTGCAGGATTTGGAATTTCTGGTAAAGGAATGGCAGAAACTTCTAAACAGCGTACAAATAATAAAAATTGATCGGGTTCTGTGTTAAACCAAGATAAGGGAACAGAATATGTCCAATCTGCTTTGGGTTCTAAATCAATCTGTGTTTTATGGGCTTGAAAATCTGAATAGGAAATAAACCCATAAATTGAGGTTGTTTCTAATTCTTCCTGAACCTCAATTAAAATATAATAATGAGCCCTATATTCTGGTAATTGAAATATAGCCCTGGGTAAACTAATAGTATCTGTTATGGAATTTCCCAAGGCGACTAAGCAGATTTTAAATTGATTGACGGCTAAGTTACAAACGGCTTCAATAAAATAAGCTAATTCAGGTTTTTCTACAGAAGGATGCTCTAAATTGAATATAAGTTCTGATGAACGCTGTTCTAACCAATTCTGAAACCCAAATAAGGCTAGAGAATTGAGATAGGTTTGCCATTGTTTTCGATCATCGAGAATAGAACGACAATAATCTAAGGATTGATTAATTTGTTCAGAAGATAAGGGTAAGGCTTCAGGATTAAGCGGTTCAAACTCAAACAAAACTTCTGATTCATCTAAGAAAGAAGTAAACATTATTAATAGCTCCGTCGGGAATTTTTAGATAATAAAGAAATCATGGACTGTATCAAGTTGGGACTTTTTTCTCTTAAATCTAAATAGTAGCAAACGCCTTTAAAAAAGGGACTATTTAGGGGACGATTTTGAGCAATATAGGAATCAGATTCTGCTTGTTTAAACAAGGTTTCCAATTCTCCATCTAAGGCTAATTCAATTTGTTTTTCCCACTGTTCTAGCTCTTGGGAAGGATGCTCAGGTTTGGTATACTCTAAAATGCGATCGCGTAACTGAAATAATAAGTGATGTCTGACATCAGCACGAAAGGCTTTAAGCTTTAATAAACGAGTTACTTGATACTGAGCTTTTAACCCTAATGTAGCTGCAATTTCGCTCATAGATTGACCCTGACAATGAAACAGATAAAGGGCGGTTAAAAATTGTTCCGCTTTTGCTCCGTCTCGCTTTTGGCAAGTTGTTAACCCGGTTTCTAAAACTTGAGCAATACTGCTATGTAAACACATCAAAAACTGTTTTTCATACCAGTTTAAAAACTCCTGTTTTTTGATATCTTCCTCATCATTTTCTATCGGTTCAGGGCTAGGAATTTGTTCAATAATAGAATCAGAATCATCAACAAAAATTAAGGATTGGTTGGGTAACTTTCCTCCGCGAATATAGGTACGATATTGGCGTAATAGAGTCGCTAAATTTTGTAATTTCCAGGCGACGGCTTTAGGAGAAATCCTCTGTTGAATTAAGGTTTCTAACCGTTGAGCAATTTGTTGATATTGTTGAGCCGTTGGCGGTTGACAGCGTTTTCTAGCTCCGGCTTGACGTTGTTGTAAACGTTGGCTACGGTAAACGCTATGGTAGCAAGCTAAAAGCTGTAATCGTTGTTCAACTTCCAGGGACGTTAATTGATAAAACTGGGTTAAAATTTTTTCCAGTTGTTGAGGATGGGTATCATTTAAAATTGCCCAATCACTCACGAGATACACCCCATGCTCTAGTAAAAACTTATTGATTTCACTATTAAATTTAACTCGTCGATTTGTCCAAGTTGCCAAACTACTTTGCTGAGGATCAAAGGTTTGTAAAATTTCCCGTGCAAAGGATTGATAAGGGGTTTTTGTTTGTCCTAAATGGCGCTGACGATTAATTCCTTCTTCATCCAAAACAAAGGGGAATAAGTCTTGACCCCTAAAACCATGATAGGTTCCAAATTGTTGAGCTAACTGAAGACAAACCTGTTCAATTTCCCAAGAAATAAAGCATAAAAGACAACATTCTGCATTTTGGCTATTGATATTATTCCCTTGAGAATTAGCATCACGAAGCCATTGTACTAATTGCTTCTGAATGGGTACATCGGGAACATCCGCCTCCCCAAGGAATTCTGGAAAAGCCATCTCAAAAAAGGCTTTGGCTGCTGCTATTTCCGACCGTTTTTGTCGGCCAGAACTTTCGAGTTTAACCAGTGTCCAATACTTTGATGCTTTACTCATGGATTAGGAACAGAGGAAGTCGGTGTCTTGTTGAATTCGGCTTATGAATCCCAAGCCACCAACAACTCCAACAAGTGATTTAGGACAGAGGGGTAAGGTGATCTCACCCCTCAAGTTTACTTATCTCTGAAGTGATTCAACTTATGCAAGCTCAAACAGAATTAGAGTCCCAAAGAATTTGATATTTTAGGAGTTGGGGTGATTTTAGCTTTGGGTTTCCAATCATATTCCATATATTGAGCGGTTTTTAACGCTTTGTCATCTCCTAAAAGTTTAGCAATCACATAAAGAGACACATCAATTCCCGCCGAAATTCCAGCCGCTGTGATAATTTTGCCATTATCAACATATCGTTGATTATCTACAATAGTAGTCTGGGGAGCAAGCACTTTTAATTGCTCTAAGGCTTGATGATGAGTAGTCGCAACTAACCCATCTAATAAACCAACTTTAGCTAATAATAAAGCCCCCGTACAGACCGATACAATTAAATCAGCGTGATGTCCTTTAGATTGAATCCAAGCTAAAATTTGAAGTTGATTCATTGCAGCCTTTGTGCCAATTCCACCCGGTATAAAAATTACATCAGGGACGGGACTATCTAATAAGGTAAAATCAGGATTAATACTTAAGCCATTATGGGATTGAAGGGAGTTTAAGGTTTCTGCTACTAGATAAACATTAAAGGGTTTATCCTCGTTAATTTCTGAGGTAATAGAAAATATCTCATAGGGGGCAGCAAAATCCAGAATTTCAACGTCGTTAAACATTAAAATAGCAATATTTTTTTGAGTCATTAGTTCAGTAATCCTAAACAAAAAGGGATAAGGCGTTAAAATATGGTGAAAAAGCGTTTTGGGTTCCAGAATCTGATTCTGATTATTACGATCATTTTAGGCGTTATGCTGGGTTGGAATAGTTTGACCTTAGCACAAGGTTCAGCCACTCAGCTTGAATATCGCATGAGTCGATTAGAAGCACAAGTGTCTCAACTCGCAGGACAGATTAATAGTTTGCGATATCAAAGCTCAGGAACAACGGTCATTCAGGTTGAACCAGATGCAACCAGTCCTCCACCTCAACCAGAAAATCGTTTCCTTTCGGGTGATCCGATGTTTGATCGGTTAGCCACCTTAGTTATAGAAACAAAACAAGATGTGCAACAACTTCAACAACAAATCGCGGATTTAAAAGCACGAATAGACACCCAATAATTAACGGTTAAACGGTTGAGGAGATGTGACTGTAGCGGAATGTCAAATATCCTGAAATCATAGTGCTGCTCGATGATCTGAGAAGTTGAAATTTATTCTCCTCATCTTAGAAGATTGATCAAGAGCAGCACAATCTTTAAAAGTGGATGATGTTAAAACTATACAATGATGCCGAAATAGTAAGCGGCAACTAAAAAGTTAATCCCTAACAGAAGCAGTGCCCAAAACACACGAAAGGTATAAGGGCCACCGGATTTTTGAGTTTTGCTGGTCATAGGTTTGGTTCCTAAAATACGTTGATTTTATTAAAACACAGAAGCAGACGGTTTCAACGAATCAAAGATCGGGAGTTGAAAAGCAGGAATTAATACTCAATCTTCAGTCCCGATTGTGATCTATTAACTAACTTATTGCGTTTTGCGTGATCCCCGCTTCTATTAAAAGTTATAACAGCAGTCTGGAGACACAGGTAAGCCCTTAATCATTTCCCCTCCCTCATCCCCCTTCCCCCTCTTCTCCCTTTCCCCCCGTCTCCCCGTCCCCTTGTCCCCCCATCTCCCCGTCCCCCCATCTCCCCTTCTCCCCTTCCTCTACTCCCCTTCCTCTACTCCCCTGCATGATAAGAACTACGAACTAATGGCCCAGAACGAACTTGAGCAAAACCCATATCCGTTGCGATCGCTCCTAAATGCTCAAATTCTTCCGGTGTCCAATATTTCTGGACGGGGAGATGCTCTAAAGACGGACGCATATATTGACCGAGGGTAATGCGATCGCATCCCGCCTCACGCAAATCTGTTAAAGTTTCAATAATTTCTGCTTCCGTTTCCCCGTGCCCTAACATTAAACCGGATTTTGTAGGAATTCGAGGATCAAGCTGTTTCACAATTCTTAATACATCGAGCGATCGCTCATATTTTGCGCCCCGTCTGACGGATGCTTGTAACCGTTGGACAGTTTCGACATTATGGTTATAACAGGCAGGTTGAGCCTTAACTACGGTGGCAATGCGTTGATATTGAAGGGCTTGGGGATTCCCCCCACCTTGCCCGCCCCAAAAGTCAGCCGTGAGAACTTCAATCTGAGTTTCTGGGTTGAGATGTCGAATGGCATCCATTGTCGCAACAAACCAGCCTGACCCCGCATCGGCTAAATCATCTCGCGCCACAGAGGTTAAAACCACATACCGTAACCCTAAAATTTGTACCGCTTCCGCTACCTTTTGGGGTTCTTCTGGATCAAGGGGCATGGGTGCATGACCCTTATCCACCTGACAAAAAGCGCAGGAACGGGTACAAGTTGGCCCCATTAACAAAAACGTTGCGGTTTTCTGAGCATAACATTCTCCTCGATTTGGACAACGACCTTCTTCACAAATGGTGTGAATTTGACGCTGTTTGATAATTCGTTGTACCGACGATAATTCACTGGCTTTTCCCAAGGGACGGCGTAACCAGTAGGGGATCGGTTCAACAAAATTTTGAGACCGATTACGATAAGATTGGTCAGGGGAGGAATGGGAAGATGGGGGCATACTTAATCACCGATGAGGATAAAACATTTAACTCAAAAGTTTCCCGGCAAGAGTTAGGCTTTAGACCGAATCTGTTCAAACAGCCGAGGTTAAACCAGACCAAAACCCGGTTATTTTACCTAAAAAGGGGCTTGAAAGCCTGGTGCTTCTAGGACGGCTTTTTGAGGATTTATGATAAAATTGGAAAGTCTCAACAACAGCACCCTACCTCAATGTTTGGAGTTAGACCCTATGCTAACAGTATAAAAAAGAAGCGTACATTAAAGACGCTGAGGGGGGTTGAAAAAATTGGGTGGCGATTTCCAAGGGACAAAAGCCAAAAAACTAAAGAAGTAGCTAAACCCGAAAAGTTAAAGCTTTTCCAATTAAGGCAACTAAAAACGTACCTTGGGTGCAAGGTAACGCCCTTGTTAAATATCCGAGTAAGTCTCTGGAGATATAGCCTTGGGAATATCAACTAAGTTAGGCTTGTTCTGATGTTCTTTGGAACAATAAAACAGTTTAAGTCGGACTCGTGAGAGCCTAGTTGATTGTAAGGTTTGTCTGGGAAAGAGAAACCCTGAACAGCAATATTTTAGAAGCTCCGTCTTGAAGTGCGGAGAAAACCTTAAGCATCATTATGGGAGTCAGTCGTGGCAGGCCGGAAAATACTGGTAATTGACGATAGCAAAGTCATTCGGGTGCGAGTTCGAGAAATGTTACCCCCTGGTAACTTTGAGGTATTAGAAGCTAAAGATGGTAAAGAAGGTCTCGAATTTGTTCAGAGAGAACATCCTAATTTGATTATGTTGGATTTCCTCCTGCCTAAGTTAAGTGGCTGGGATGTTTTTAGGCAGATTCAAGCTGATGAAACCTTACGGCGAATTCCCCTTGTGCTGATGTCAGGGCGGAAGGAAGAAGTAACTGAAAAAATTTCAGAACCGTTTCAATATTTTGAATTTATTGAAAAGCCGTTTGAAAAGAAACAACTGCTTGATGCTATTAAATCCGCGTTTCAGAAAGCGAATTTACCCCGTCAACCGTTACCTAAGTCTGGGTCTGAGACTTCTCCCGTTCCTGACTCTGTTCCTACACCTGCTTCTGCTGCCAGTGGAGACGCAGCAGACATGGCAGCGATGAAGGCGGAAATGGCGAAGATGCAGGCCGAAATAGAGGCTCTGAAAAAACAAGTGTTACAAATCAAAACCTTTATTCAGAAGAAACTGAAATAGGCTGTTGACTGTTGACTGTTGACTGTTGGCTTGTTAATAGACAATAGACAACGGACAACGGACAACGGATAACAGATAACGGATAACGAACATGATATTGGATGCTTCATTTTTAGCAGAGTTAAATGCCTCGATGGATTCGTTATGTGAACGAATGAATCGATTTTCTCAGGTGAAGGTTCTGGTGGTGGGAGATTTAACCTTAGATGAATTTCTCACAGGTCAGGTAGAACGGTTATCACGGGAAGCTCCGGTGTTAATTTTGCGTCATGAAAATACCCGCCAAATTCCAGGGGGAGGAGCAAATGCGGTTTACAATTTGGCAAAATTAGGAGCATCGGTAAAGGTTGCCGGATTTGTGGGAAAAGATGATCAAGGCATCGCTCTGTGTGGAATTTTTGAACAGGCAGGAATTGATATTAAGGGAATTTTAATTGATCCTGACCGTCCAACGGTGACGAAAACGAGAATTTCAGGTCATGCTCGTCAATCCGTGACGCAACAAATTGTTAGGGTAGATCGTAAATCCGATGAGTTACCTGATATAGAATTACAGTTAAAATTAGCAGAATATATTCGAGAAAATATTGATAGCGTTGATGCGGTGGTTTGTTCAGATTATGGGGATGGTGTTTTAACTCAAACGGTCATTGAAGCGGCGTTAAAATCTCCTCTTACTATTGTAGATACTCAAAAAGATTTACATCGCTTTGCGGGTGCAACCTTATTTACTCCCAATCTTCCTGAAGCGGAAAAAGCCGTCGGATATTCTATTCAAAATTCCCAAACGTTACAACAAGCTGGACAAGATTTATTAACCTTAACTCAAGCCCAGGCGATGTTAATTACGCGGGGGGAAGAAGGCATGAGTTTATTTGAAAAAGGGCAACTTTTGCAGATTCCAGCCTTTAATCGCACTGATGTATTTGATGTGACGGGTGCAGGGGATACGGTTGTTGCGGCATTAACGTTAGGGTTATGTACAGGTTCATCCTTGTGGGAAGCTTCGGTTTTAGGGAATTTAGCCGCTAGTTTAGTGGTGCGTCAATTTGGTACGGCAACAACAACTATTGAGGAAATGAAAGAAGCTTTGCGATCGCTTTTAAATTTAGAATAACATCTAATTATTAATACCTAATCCGCTTCTTTTTGGGGATTAGGCTTGACAAATATTTATTTTAAGATAAAATCCTGATGAACCTCTATTTTTATGAACGCGAATGTTAACCCAGGATAAGCCTTTAACAGAAACAGCATTTCTGGCTAAACTCAACGAAATTATTGAAACCCATCACTTACTCAAGCATCCCTTTTATCAAATGTGGAATGAAGGGAAATTGACATTAATGATGTTACAAGAGTATGCCCAGGAATATTATCTGCACGTTCATAACTTCCCCACCTATGTCAGTGCAACTCATGCAGCTTGTGATGATATCAACATTCGCAAAATGTTGTTAGAAAATTTAATTGAAGAAGAACGGGGTTCGGCTCATCACCCGGAATTGTGGTTACGGTTTGCAGAAGGATTAGGAGTAGAACGCAGCGAAGTTCTCAACCGCAAACCTTTAAGTAAAACCCAAGAATCTGTTCAAATTCTTAAAGAATTATCTCGCAGTGAAGCACCCGAAAAAGGGTTAGCTGCTTTGTATGCTTATGAATCTCAATTCCCTCAAGTTTCGACAACTAAAATTGCCGGACTAGAAGAATTTTATGGGATTAATGAAGAATCGGCTTTATCCTTCTTTAAAGTTCATGAAAAAGCAGATGAAATCCATAGCCAAATGACTCGCAAAGCCTTGTTACAACTGTGTCAAACCGCAGAACAACAACAAGCAGCATTAGAGGCGGCGCAAACTGCTGTTGATGCGTTTAACTTGCTCTTAGATGGAGTTTATGAAGAATATTGCCAAAACTAGAATTTAGGCGAAATCCCGGTTAATTTTTCTTAAAAATTCAGTAGAGGCGTTCACAATAACGTCTCTACTGTGATCCAATTCAAGAGAACTTAAATCGCCTCAACAATTCCATTGGTACCAATACTAATACTTTTATGGCCAGCACCACCGGAGGCAATATTGACGGTGAGTTCATTTTTTTCGGCATCATAACTGCCTTTAAAGCCCAGAGGAGTGCCATCCTGGGTATAAATTAGAATGTTGACCGCCCCCGATTTTACCTGGGAAAATGCCATAGTAGTTGATTGTCCACTTGCTAAAATTTTAGATGAATTTTGGCTTAAACCATACTGAATTGGTTTTCCGGCTTCATTAATGAGTCGAACCGTCAACCTTTGATCGGTTTTAACTCGAAATCCTGTATAAACTTGGGCAAAACTGGGACTAGGGGAAAGTATTGTTGGAGTAGCGAAACCTAATGTCGCAACTAAAGCAACCGTTGTTAGAATTTTGAGTTTCATAGGTTTTATGGAATTAAAGTAGAATCAGTGTGTCAATCATTCTAATCTATATTTTTGACGTACACACTTTAATTTTTTACCTGAGAAACAAATAACTTTTGTGGCTGATCTCAAATCAAAATTTTAGATTTTCTCAACATTTCATGATTGACTTTTTTACTGTTAATTTTATAAGATTTTAGATTGATTAAAACGTGGAACAGGCATCTTGCCTGTTACTGTTAGCTGGGATGTTCCCTTGTTCCCCAGTAGCGCAGGCTTGTTCTGCCATTCCTAAAGCAACTGCATCAAATACAGGTGCGGCCCATTGTCGTCCCGCTTCAATAGACCCGGCTCGTTGAATAATTTCTGCGGCTTGAGCGACTTCAATAATGGCAATTTTAGGATTATATTCGGCGGCACGTTCAATCATCGGATGCCATGCTAAGGAATGACCCTCACGGTTATTTTGACCTCCCCGCACTCTCGGCCCAATATTGACTAAATGTTGTTGTTGATAAAAGGGTACTAAACGGTTTTGAATGCGATATTCCCACCACAAATCACGTTGATGGAGTCCCGTTACTAACATTTGAGCACCTGGACGAGGGTTAGCCGCATTAGGAATATTAGCATCGGCGCTTAAAACCACCGTTTGTACAGAAGAATTTCCCTTATGAACTCCTGCAATAAAATGTTCTAAAGCTTGAAATCCATCAATGGTTTCTCCATACATAGAAATGGTTGGAGTTAATACATAAAACCCTAACGCTTCTAAGCGTCGTTTCATTTCTTCAACGGTGATAGAATTCCACACTCGACCAACAGAAACACCATTCACACTTGCCCCAGATTGTAAGCCATTCCGGGTATATTGCATGGGTAAAATAGCAATGGGTTTATTGGTATTAATCCGAATCGGAGCAACATCGGCATGAGTCCAATTTTCCCCCGTATAATTGTAGCGAACTCGATAAATCCCTTGTCCGGCTTCATATTGATATGACCGACCATCTTCTAAAATAGCAACGGTTTCTGTCAAGTTGGAATTTTGACATTGAACAATAGAAGTTGGGGAGTTTGTCGGACAAGGGTTGAGAGTTTGGGCAGTAACCGGGTAAGAAAAACCTAATATTAGGGACGTTAGACTGAGTACAATCTGGGTTTTCATGGAGAATTGACACGTTAATTGAAAAAGCTGTTAAAGCTTCAACACAAGACTGTAACATAAATCAGGAAAACTGAACAAACCCCCAATTTTTTTGGGGTAAAGTGTCAAACCTCAACAACTGGTTTAATCAAAGTTTTAAAGCTTAAAGTCAGTAAATAAGCGAAACCTGCGACTAAAATAATGGTTGCACCCGATGTTAAGTTAAAAAAGTAAGAAATTCCTAAACCGAGGGTGGTAAAAATCATGCCTAAACTACTGGATAATACCATCATTTGTTTTAAATCCTTAACAAATTGTCCTGAAATCGCAGCCGGAATAGTTAACAGGGCAATCACCAGAATTAAACCGACCACTTTCATAACCATGACAACGGTTAAGGCAATGGCAACAATTAACATTAAATACAGTTGATCAACGGGTACATTTCGAGTTTCGGCAAAAATAGGATCAAAGGAAATAGCAACTAATTCTTTATAAAAGAGGATGACCATGACTGCAATTAGAATATCTAATCCCAGCATTAAGATTAAATCCAATTGAGGAACAGTCAGAATACTGCCAAATAAATAACTCATCAAATCAACTTTATAACCGGGCGTTAAATCAATTAAAATAATGCCAATTGCCATTCCAATCGCCCACATCACGCCAATAATGGTATCGGCTCGTTGTTGAGTTTTTCGATAGACTAACCCCATTCCTAATGCAGAAAAAATAGAAAATGCGATCGCTCCAAAAACAGGATTAAATTGAAAAAAATAACCCATACCAATGCCTCCATAGGCTGCGTGAGCAATTCCCCCACTGATAAATACAATTCGATTGACAACAATAAATGTTCCTATCATGCCACAAGCGATACTCACTAAGAGTCCAGCTATTAAGGCATTTCGCATAAATTCAAATTGAAATAATTTAATTAATTCTGTTATCATTTTGGGTTATTGATCAGGATTCTTCAAAAAAGAGGGTGTTATATGAAGCCAGATTAGCCTTGTGTAAAGATTAAGTAAAAGTGCTTGCATCAGGCAATTAGATGAAATAATCTAAACAATAAGGATTTGCATTAATTGACACTTTAATGTTGCTGCTATGTTCAGATTACCAGACTCTAACCTTAACTCTCATTTAGCCTTTTTCTCGGTCGGATCTGCTGAAACAACATCCTCAGAGATTGCTTTTTTTGCTGCCGATGTTCCCGATTTACCTATCCTCCTCAATGGTTTAATGCCGGGGGTTGAAGCGATTATTCTTGAGGCAAATGGCACAGAATTGCAACAAATCGCTGATATCCTGAAAACCAAGCAATATCGCGTCGTCCATATTTTTTCTCACGGTAAAGCCGGAGAAATGGGATTAGGGAAAACAACCCTCACCCAAGATAACATCTATAATGATGCCTCCATTATTCGAGAGTGGAAAAAAGGTCTAACTCCCCGGTCTGAGATTTTATTGTATGGATCTAATATTGCCAAGTCTTCTAATGTTTTGATTACGATACTATCGGAACTTACAGAAGCTAATATTACCGTCTCGAACAATTTTAGCTCAAATCTGTGTTTAGAGGGAGATTTGGGCTTAAAAGTCCATACTGGCAGCATCAAACCCCCCCTGGCAATTCAACTATTTGGGTTTCAATCCCCCCTTTTACCATTATCAATTGCCTAAAAAAACAGGCTAATGATAAAATAGTGGCTAAATTTATTAAAATAAAGCCCCAATAGAACGCCCCATATTTTCCAGTTTCATCGCTTCTATTGCTGCGGTTGGTTCATAACCACAGTGAACCATACAATCTGCACATTTGGGATTTCCACTCGATTTTCCGTATTTTGTCCAGTCGGTTTTTTCTAATAATTCTTGATAACTGGAATAATACCCTTCATTTAATAAATAACAGGGTTTTTGCCATCCTAAAACACTGTAACTCGGACTTCCCCAAGGGGTACAATCATAATCTTCTTCTCCCATCAAAAAATCGAGGAATAAGGGATTATGATTAAAATTCCATTTCTTTTTCCCTAATTTATAGGGAGATAAGATTTCACGGAATAAGGCTTTGGTTTGTTCCCGTTTGAGAAAATGGTTTTGATCCGGTGCCCATTCATAACTATAACCCGGAGAAATCATCATGCCATCCACACCTAAAGTTTCCAGAAAATCAAAGAATTTCTGCATTTCCTGGGGGTTAGTTCCTGCAAATACGGTTGTATTCGTTGTGACTCTAAATCCTTTCGATTTTGCGGTTTTAATGGCTTGAACTGCAATATCAAACACGCCTTCTCGGTCTACACATTGATCATGATGTTCTTTTAATCCATCTAAATGCACACTAAAGGTTAAATAAGGGGAAGGTTTAAATTTGTGTAAACTTTTTTCCAATAAAATGCCATTAGTACACAAATAAACAAATTTTTTGCGGGCGACTAACCCAGTAACAATTTCATCAATTTGGGGATGTAATAAGGGTTCACCCCCAGGAATAGAAACCACAGGCGCACCACAGTCTTCAACGGCTTTAAAACAATCTTCGGGGGTTAAATTTTGCTTAAGAATTTCTTTCGGATGTTGAATTTTTCCGCAGCCAGAACAAGCTAAATTACACCGAAATAATGGTTCTAACATTAACACCAGGGGAAATTTTTTCCGCCCCATTAACCGTTGCATAAATAAATATTTACCAACGGCGATCGCTTGTTCAATTTGAATAGCCATTTTTCTCCTCTCACCTGAAACTTATTTTGATAACATAAACCAATTAACGGCATCTTTCAAGGCAGTTTTAATCGAAGATTGAGGTAAACCCAATTCTTGAACTGCTTTTGAGGCATTATAATACATCGATTGTCGGGACATTCTCACGCCATCTAAGGGGATAGAAGGGGTTTTCCCTAGCCGTGATAAAATCATTTCATCCACCCAGGCAACGCTTAAGGGAAGCCAAATGGGGACGGTTTTTTGAGGGGCGGGTAAACCTGTAATTTCTGATAATAAGTCTAAAAATTCTTTTAAGGTTAAATTTTGATGGCCTAAAATATAACGTTCTCCCGTTTTTCCGGTTTCTAAGGCGAGTAAATGACCTTGAGCGACATCTCGGACATCAATAAAATTTAATCCGGTATTGACGTAGGCGGGCATTTTTTGGTTCAGGAAGCGTAATATTAAGTCCCCTGTCGGTGTCGGTTTAATATCCCAAGGGCCAACAGGGGTACTGGGATTGACAATCACAATATCCTGACCTAATTTTACTGCATTATGGGCTTCTTGTTCTGCCCAATATTTAGATTTTTTATAATATCCGACTAAATTTTCCACCGGACTTTGATAGGTTTCATCCACCACAATGCCGGGTTTTACCCCAATAGCTGCAACAGAACTGGTATAAATTGTGCGTTCAATTTCCGCTTGTCTGGCGGCGGCTAAAATATTACGAGTTCCGAAAATATTATAGTGTTCTAATAAAGTTTTATCTTTTTGCCATAAAGAATAATGGGCAGCACAATGGAATAAAACTCGACAGCCTTTTAAAGATTGAGATAAATTAGAATCTGTTAAATTTCCTTCAACAATTTCAACGTCTAAATTCTTTAAGTTTCCTAAATTACTATTAGGACGAACTAACGCTCGAACCGCATAGTTATTTTTTAATAATAGTCGAACTAAATTCGCTCCAATAAATCCCGTCCCACCGGTTACAAAAGCTTTGATCATGATCGTTGCTGAAATGAAGGAAGAAGGAGGCGTGAACGCCTCACAACAATTTTAACGACGTCTTCTAGCCCCAGAGGAAGAACGGCTGCGGGAACCACTGCCAAAACTAGGTTTGCGTTGTTGGGTTGAGCCTTTATTGGGGGACTGACGTAAATCTGTTGCGCCAACACCAGAACCCGTTGAACGGCTAGAATTGGGCGAAGTCCGACGATTTACGGAGGAATTGCGATTTGAGTTGCGGATATTTCCGGTGGTGCGTAAGGTTGTACGATTTTTCACCGCCGCTGGGGGACTATTATAGCGAGTCCGATAGTCGTTCACCGCTTGGTTATAGCTAGAACCATACCCTCCATATCCGATTAAAGGGCCTCCCGATACATACACCGGAGGGACATAATAACGGGGGGCAAATAAACTATTGGCGATGGCACTTCCAGCAAAAGAGGCGGCAAAAGGTGTCCAGAAACTCGATTCTTGACGGACAACAACGGTTTGGGGTTGACCTGTGGCGGGGTCAGGCTGGGTTTCAGTTACATTATGAACGTATTCAATGCGGAAATCGGGCGTTAAATAAAACACGGGTTGACCGTTATTAATATCTAAGTTGCTTTTTTCTCCGGCTTTGATTTGTTCATCCGTTAACTGTGCCATCTGCAAATTCGGGGTTTGATAGGTGGCAGATTTACCCGCAGGAGTATTTAATAACATCAGGGTATAGGTTCCATCCACATCATTATATTGAGCTTGTTGAACGGGATATTTACCCTCTGTAACTTGATTGGTTGGAGCCGATACAACCGGAGTTGATTGTTGAACCCTAGATGAAGTTGTTGAAGACCCACAGGCAACTGTTGTCCAACAAAAGGTGAGTGAAATGAATAGAATTAAAAGCTTTTTCCACATAAACCAATTAACTTTTGTGAACATTGACTTGCTCCAACATTAAACCAAAAATCGGTTGAGTTAGATAAACTTGTTGAAAGCAGGAAAACCGATGCTATTCCTTAAAGCGGAATCAGTTCCGGGAAATTCTGCAATAATTGATCATTAGTTAACTCATCTCCTAAACGAGCCGGAGAAAAATGAATTGAAATTCCTCTGAGTCTGCCTTGATAGTGAAGATTAATTAATGCTTTTAACCCTCGATTCATCGCCTCCACACTCGCTAAATCTGTTTCTAAATCAGGAACTTCTCCTTCACTAACTATTGTAATCATTACCACTAAATTGTGGGTGATGGGTAAGGACAGAGGTTGATTTTCATACATCGGTTGAGATAAGTCAGGTTCGCTCAAATACCGTTGGCCAGAGTCGGTGAACAATTCGTTAAAGTAATCCGCGGCTTCTCCTTCGTTCCAAACTACATCCCCTTCATTCGATCCTGACTGCCAATAGGTATCATACTGAAGTAGACTTTGGCAAACTTGCACTAATGCTTCTCCTGTGGCTTCCAAGTCTCCGTCTGCGTCAATGACGTTTCTGGCGGCTTGGTTGAGTACCCCTAATAGGGGCGCCACCTCATCACCGCCTAAATGTAGAAACAAACGACTGACCACAAACCGGGTTTTTCCGATCATGCGATTAAAGCGATCGCCTAAAGCAGCCATAATTGGATCACTCCCAAATCATTATTACTATTTAATCAGCATATCGTTTTAGGCTATCCTGTTGTCAGCCATCCGTTCTTGATTTTAGGGTGGTAATGTTCTCTGATATTAATTCTTATGAACTCAACGCCTTCTGCACCGATTTCCCCTCCAGAAAAGCTCAGTTTATCAACAAAATTAGCCTTTGGCGCGGGAGATTTAGGCCCTGCAATTACGGCAAATATTTCTGTATTTTTTGTTTTGGTTTTTCTGACTAATGTTGCGGGTTTACCTGCGGGATTAGCTGGAAGTGTGTTAATGGTAGGAAAAATTTGGGATGCGATTAATGATCCCATTGTAGGGGTTTTAAGCGATCGCACGGTTCATCCTTGGGGAAGACGTTATCCTTGGATGGTTTTTGGTGCAATTCCCTTTGGAATTTTATTTTTTTTACAGTGGATTGTTCCCAGTAATAATAACTCGATTTTGTTTGGGTATTATGTGATTATTGGGATTTTATTTAATACGGCTTATACTGCCGTTAATTTACCTTATACTGCTTTAACTCCTGAATTAACCAAGGACTATAACGAACGAACCAGTTTAAATAGTTTTCGCTTCGCGTTTTCAATTGGGGGGAGTATTTTTTCTTTAATTTTAGCCCAAATTATTTTTAGCTTTTTTCCCAATGCCCCTTATCAACGCTATTTAATTTTAGGAGCGGTTTGTGGTTTTTTATCGGTTCTCCCGCTCTTTTGGTGTTTTTTAGGAACCCGTAAGCAAGTTTTATCTCGACAAGCTGGAGAAACGATTGAGGATAATTCCGAAAGTCTTCCTATTGCTGAACAAATTAAAATTGCTCTCAGTAATCGACCTTTTTTATTAGTGATTGGAATTTATCTCTGTTCCTGGTTAGGCGTTCAATTGACAGCTTCTATTTTGCCTTATTTTGTCGTCAATTGGATGAAACTTCCTGAAACCACTTTTCCCCAGGTTGCCATTGCTGTTCAAGGAACTGCTTTAGTGATGTTATTTGTTTGGAATTTAGTCAGTCAACGCTATGGAAAAAAAGCCGTTTATTTTATGGGGATGGGGTTATGGATTGTTACCCAAGCGGGTTTATTTTTCCTGCAACCGGGACAAACTACGTTAATGTATATTCTAGCAATTTTAGCCGGATGTGGTGTAGCAACAGCCTATTTAGTTCCTTGGTCAATGATTCCTGATGTGATTGATTTAGATGAATTAAATACCGGACAAAGACGAGAAGGTGTTTTCTATTCGTTTATGGTGTTATTGCAAAAAATTGGATTAGCCATTGGGTTATTTTTAGTCGGACAAGCCTTAGATTTTGCCGGATTTATTTCCAGTATTCCGGGTCAAATTCCCCCCATTCAACCAGACTCTGCTCTGTTAGCCATTCGCTTTGCTATTGGCCCTTTACCGACAATGATTTTGATTATTGGGATGATTTTTACTTTTTTATATCCGATTACAAAAGAGGTTCACGCCGATATTTTACTCCAACTCAGCGAAAGAAAACGCAACGAAACTCTGGATTAAAATTGCGTAGGAATATGTACTTAAAATCTCTATCTCATCCCTGAGATAGAAAGGAGATTTTTGTTTTACATTTATTGGATAATGTGGTAATATAGTAAACAAATAATATTAACACCGCCATTGAGTTCCCACAATGACAAATTCCACTTTAAAATCCATCCAATCGACTTCAAGCTGCGAGTATTTACAATTATCTCCTGCCGCCTTAGCGTTGATGGCAGACTTTTTTAAAGTGTTATCGGAAGTTAGTCGTTTACAAATTGTTTGCTGTTTAAAATCTGGGGCTAAAAATGTGACCCAAATTATTGAAGCAACGGGATTAGGACAGGCGAATGTTTCTAAACATTTAAAAGTTTTAGCTCAAGCTGGAATTGTTACCCGGACTCAACAAGGCGTGAGCGTTTATTATGAAATTACAAATCCCTTTTTATTTGAAGTGTGCGATTTAGTCTGTGAATCTTTAGTGGCTCAAATGCACCAACAAAATCAACAGTTAGAACAACTACGGGCTTTGAAAACTGCTGTTTAGTGGTTCTTTTATCCTAATGGTACTTAATATTATTATGAATGTCGATGAATTTCTCAGAAGATATGCAGCCGCGGAACGTAATTTTCCTGAGATTGACTTATCTTCTGTTGATTTACAAGAAGCCAATTTAGTGAACTTAAACCTCACCAGAGCTAACTTAAGTTATTCGGATTTACGAGAAGCAAGATTAGGAAAAGCCAACCTGTCTAAAGCCAATCTTGTCCAGGCTAACTTAAGTGAAACTATTCTCTGGGGGGCTGATTTAACCGAAGCCAATTTATATCAAGCTCAGTTACGAGAAGCCGATTTAACCGGGGCGAAACTTTTTAAGGCATCCTTAGAACAAGCCCAACTCATGAAAGCTTGTTTATCAGGATGTGATTTAAGAAATGCCAATCTTTTCCAAGCGATTCTTTTTGAAGCTAATTTTCGCCCCAATCATAATCAACAAACGGATTTAAGTTATGCGATTTTAGCGGAAGCCGATTTAAGTTATGCCAATTTTAGTGGGGCGATTTTATATCAAGCCAATTTAGAAAAAGCCAAGCTCTGTCACGCTATTTTTGGGGTTTCGGGTTTAGGGCTTTTAAGCTCTGAACAAAGTTATCATACCAACCTCAGCGAAGTCAATTTAAAAGGGGCTGATTTAAGTTATGCGGATTTAAGTGGGGCTAATCTATGCAATGCTGATTTGCGAGGTGCTGATTTAACCCGCACTATTTTAACCGATGCTAATCTCAATGGGGTGATTATGCCAGATGGTAGCATTCATGATTAAGGATTCTGTAGAAACAGGGCTTTTAACAAGATAAAATTGATGAAAAAACCCGGTTTCTCTCGGAATTAATTTTGAGTTCAGGAGTGTAGTTCAATGGGATTATCCTTAATCTTCTACACCCCAAACCTGCTCTCAACCCCAGGGTTTGAGAATACTAATCTAATGCACCTCTCCCCGTAATGCTTCAGCATCAATGGGTTTGGTGATATAAATTCTGAATAAATTCCATAACGTTGAACAGTTAGAGGGTAATTTTAATAAGAATTTAACCCATTTCGGTTTGTTGCTGGCATCAATTTTTTGGTTGTTGGCATTGTTCTCAGAACATTTTTCTAAACGGTTGAAAAAGTCGGGATGTTCTGTATCTAAAACCTCTGGAAATGCTCTTAACGAAGTTTCATTGGTTTTGCGAACAACATGACGATTATATTCCTTGGCATCTAATCCCAAGGTATCATAAAAATCCGCCCGTTCATCAACCGTTAAGGTATGGGTAGCAAAGACCGTTAATAGGAAAAATCTCGCCCATAATCTTCCTTGCCAACTTTGCCACATTTGCGGTTGAGAACGCAATAAAACCTTAAAGAAATCTCCATGTCGGTTTTCATCCTGACACCAACTTTCAAAATAACGGAATAAAGGATAATATTGATGTTCGGGATGGGCTTCTAAATGACGGAACACTGTAATATAACGCCAATATCCAATTTTTTCAGATAAATAAACCGCGTAAATAATCCACTCCGGTTTAAAGAAGGTATAAGTCCGGTGTTTGGTTAAATACCCTAAATCCAAAGATAAATTAAAATCCGACATGGCTTTATTAATAAATCCCGCATGACGCGCTTCATCTCTAGCCAATAAAGTAAAGGCTTCAGATAACAAGGGATTTCGAGTTTTGAGTTGACGAGATAACTCTTTAAATAATAAAAATCCAGAAAATTCCGAAGTACAAGAGCGTTCTAAAAAGTCCACAAACGCCGAGCGTGTTCTCTCATCAATTTGTTCCCAACTTTGTTCAAATTCTTCATCCCGAACAAAATGATGACGGTTATAGTCCGACCGTAACTCCTCTAAAACTGCTGAAAATTCCTCCTCATAGGCGGATAAGTCTAGGTTCGCCATCGCGTCAAAGTCTGTGGTGTAAAAGCGAGGCGTCAGCAATGTCTCTTGAACCGGATTTTTAATACCGGGGCGCAGTTCTTGAGTTCCGGGGTTTTGGACAGTATTCACCATCGCTGCAAGTCCTTAAATATTACTGATTAGTTATTAAACTATATGGCTCCGGTTTTGTCTAGTACCCTTGGCAATTTTTTTTCGCCTGTAAAGAATTGTAAAGATTATATAACCAATCGGTGATATAGTGATATGCTCATTCGAGTGGTGAAGACAAAACCTTGTTTTCCTCTGTTGGGAATTGGGTTAAGTCTTCAGAGAAGTTTCATCTTAAATTCATTGATAAAACCATGACAAACTTAGCTGAAAAACTCAAACTCGGAACCCAACAATCCCATAGTAACGCCGAGCATACCGGATTTATGAAAAACTTTCTATCCGGTGGCATCAGTAAACAGTCTTTTTGTCAACTTTTGAGTAATTTATATTTTGTTTATAGCCAATTAGAATCGGAATTACAATGTCATCAAACCCATCCAATTATTAGTAAAATCTATTTCCCAGAACTGAATCGCAAAGCCAATTTAGAGAAAGACTTAACCTTTTATTACGGAGAACATTGGCCGGATAATATCACCCCTTCTCCCGCCGCACAAGCTTATGTTTCCAGACTGCGAGAACTTTCTGCAACTGAACCCATTTTATTAATTGCTCACTCCTATACTCGCTACATGGGTGATTTGTCCGGTGGTCAAAGCTTGAAAAAAATTGTCCAATCTGTCTTTAATTTAGAGGAACATCAAGGGATTTGTTTTTATGAATTTGATCAAATTCCTGACTTGAACGAATTTAAAAACCAATACCGTCAACGGTTGAATGAATTAATCTTGAGTGAACAACTGCAAGATCAAGTTGTAGCAGAAGCTAATAATGCCTTTACCCTTAATATTGCCATGCTGCGAGATTTACGAGAAACCCCAACTCCAGTAACCGCTTAATTCAATCCCTTATTATCTGCAATTACTCATTATTCAGGAGACTATTTCAATGGTTTTTTCGGTAGCGAATGTGGCGTTTGATTTTGATTTAATTCAAAAATATGATAATGCGGTTCCTCGTTATACCAGCTATCCCCCAGCGACGGAATTAAAAGATGGATTTACTTCCTTAGATTGGGAATTTGCCATCACGGAATCCAATCAACGTCAATCGCCCTTATCGCTCTATTTTCATATTCCCTTCTGCCAAAGTGCCTGTTATTTCTGCGGCTGTAATGTGATTGTTACTAATAGTAAAGATGCAGCGAAAAGCTATATCGATTACTTGTCCAAAGAAATTGATTTTACCTCCCAATTGATTGATACTCGTCGCCCAGTTACACAACTACACTGGGGCGGAGGTACACCCAATTACTTATCCTTAGAACAGGTTGAGTCCTTATGGAGAACCATTAATAAACAGTTCACTTTTGCAGATAAAGCCGAAATCTCCATTGAAATTAATCCTCGATATGTGGATAGAAATTATATCTTTTTCTTGAAAGAAATGGGGTTTAATCGGATTAGTTTTGGGATTCAAGATTTTAATCCTGAAGTTCAAGAAGCCGTTAATCGAGTTCAACCCGAAGTTCTGCTCTTTAATGTCATGGATTGGATTAAAGAAGCCGGGTTTGAAAGTGTGAATGTAGACTTAATTTATGGTTTACCTTATCAAACAGTAGACACCTTCAAAGAAACGGTTCAAAAAACCATTGCTCTCGATCCAGATCGCATCGCAATTTTTAATTTTGCTTATGTTCCCTGGATGAAACCCGTACAGAAAAATATTCCCCAAGCAGCCTTACCTAAACCCCATGAAAAGTTAGAAATTTGGCAAATGTCCATCCAAGAATTAACCGATAAAGGCTATGTTTTTATTGGTATGGATCACTTTGCTAAACCCAATGATGAATTAGCGATCGCTCAACGAAATTCAACCTTAAAACGGAATTTTCAAGGCTATACAACTCAACCCGAAGCGGAACTCTATGGATTTGGGTTAACTTCTATTAGTATGTTAGAAGATACTTATGCTCAAAACCATAAGCGCTTAAAAGAGTATTATCAAGCCATTGATCAAGGAACTTTACCCGTTAGCAAAGGGTTTAAATTAAGCCGGGATGATATTCTGAGACGAGATGTAATTATGCAAATTATGTCTAATTTCTACTTGGATAAATCTCAAATTGAATCCAAATATCACCTCGATTTTGATACCTACTTTGCAGAAGAATTAATCGAGATGCGTCCCTTAATTGCGGATGGGTTAGTTCAATCCAATTATGATTCAATTGTGGTAACGAACTTAGGCAGACTCTTGGTCAGAAATATTGCCTTTTTATTTGATACCCATACTCCTGCCCAACAACAACAAAGATTATCCAGGGCGATTTAATTGCCAGATTGTCCAGAATCCGGTAAGGTGGGTTATGCCCACCTTTATTTTTAGGTTGTCATTGGATCTATGACTTATTTTTGGTTTAAATCCTTTCATATCATCGGAATGGTTGTCTGGTTTGCGGGTTTATTTTACCTGGTGAGATTATTTGTTTATCATGCTGAAGCGGAAGAAAAACCGGAGCCCGCCCGCAGCATTTTAAAAGAACAATATGAATTGATGGAAAAACGCCTTTATGGGATTATTACAACCCCTGGAATGGTGGTGACGGTGGTAATGGCGATCGCACTTTTAATTACAGAGCCCAGTCTTTTAAAAGATATGTGGTTGCATCTAAAGTTAGGATTAGTTGCCGTTTTAATCGCTTATCATTTTTATTGTGGTCGAATTATGCGACAATTAGCCACTCATAAAATTATGTTCACCAGTCAACAATTCCGCAGTTTAAATGAAGTTCCAACGGTACTTTTATTAGTGATTGTGTTGTTAGCTGTATTTAAAAATAGTTTACCCCTGAACACCGCAGTCGCTGTCACTGGCAGTTTTATTTTAGGGATGATTATTTTCTTTCAACTTTATGCTTTGCATCGACAAAAAAACAGTCAGCAAGCTATGAGTCAGTAAGGGAATATTAACAGAGGGAATAGGGAATTACGAATTACGAATTACGAATTACGAATTTAATGTCATCAAAAAAAGCTGGGCTTTACCCAGCTAAAATTTGTTAAATCTGTTTAATGTCTCTAAATGCCTAATCCAAACTCTTTAGCTTCCGTCAAAATTGGGTTAATATCATACCAAAAATGTTGAGCATGATTATATTCAAAAACCCATAAACTTCTGATCAGGGTTTGATATTCCATTTGACCACTCAACTTTTTAGTCGCTGCTACCTGGCGTAACATTTGCCATTCTTCAGATTCAATGGCTAAGGTTAATTGATGACGACGTTGTAAAATCACCTCTTCTAAGGATTCTCTGGTTAAAGGGGGATCTTCTTTTTGTAAACAGCTATATAACAAAATCAATAAACTCCGAACATGACCCCCACTAATGGTACAAAGACGATCTAAAGTTTCAGGGCTATCAAAAATTGTATCAATTAAAGCCGGATAATCTTTCGCAGCCAGACCTGGAAATGCTCTTGTCATTACCATTTGTCGTAACAATTCAATTCCCTCTTGACAAGGTGCTCCATCTTCAAATTTTACCGTCACCATCGGTAAAGTTTTTGGGTCATTCCCAAAACGATTCATCAGTTGTCCTAAATCATTAGAAAAAATCAACCCTAAAGGAATAGTATAAACTACATGACAATTGAGTTTATTAAGTTGTTCACCGCGATCAATAAATAAATATTCAGGTTGAGGTCTTCCCGTACTATTGGGACTATAACTAATCCGATCTAAATTATCAATAATCACCACTAAACCTTGTTTTCCCATCTGTTTTAATTGTTGGATTGAAGGTTCCAATAATTCTTTATTGATAGCCTCTAAAATATTATTGGTTCGCGGTTCTAAATATTGACGTAATAAAGACCGTAAATCGCGACTATCTTTCGTTTTAGCCGTAATATTTCCAATACCCGTTGATAGGGAAAATTCTCCTTCTGTACTAGCACTCAAGGTTCCCAGACCGGGGACATTAATATCTCCTTTTAAGTCAATTTCTGTATTTAAAACATTAACAACTCCACTTAATAAACTTTTAAATCCTTTCGGTTGTAATTTAATTTTCAAGCTTTCAATACTTTCACTGACTTGACGAGCGATCGCTAATAAAATATCGGTAATATCCACATCCCCCATATCTAAATCTTTACTTGATTCAAAATAAACGACATGGAATCCTTCTGTTTGGAGTTGAGCTTTCAACCTCAATAATTCTGTTGATTTCCCTGAACCCACAGGCCCGGTAAACAGTTGACAAGTGGGCCGATCAGGAGATAACCGCGTAACTGTTCGCGCAATTTGTTCCATACACTTACCGCCTCGTGCTGGAGAAAAATCAATATAATATTTTTTATCTTCTGGACGTTCAACATCGAGAGTTTCAGCCGGATTAGAAGCTTTAAAAAAGCGAGATAAATCAAGTTCCATTGTTTTCCCTGAGTAATACCGTTAACAGACAATTTTAAATTCCCGATCATCCTTCTTCAAGGATGGGACTTTTCTCTTTCTTTCGGAAGATATCTTCCCAATTCCGTACTAAGATTCACTTGAGTTAGTGGGCTAACCACCAGCCAAAACTCAAGCCCAGACCGGAGGTAATCGCTAAAATTAAAAAGGTGTAAAATCCATTGTAGGACGCAAGTAATTTTTCTCCGGCAACCATTTGCGCCACCGTACCTGCAACCACAGCGATCGCACCCCAAGCCGCAATAATCACCTCTGGCTGCATTCGTTGGATCACCCGCATCATTGCTTGTTTCCCGGCGCCGATCCAAGCCCCGATCCATCCTCCTAAGACTAATCCCAATAAACTTCCGGTTCCCACTTTTGCCCTAGACCGAAAAATCGCATCTAAAATAATCCCTAACATTAATCCCATTATTGAGCCAAAACCCCCTCCCAACAAAGAACTTAACCAATTTCCCCTTTTTGTTCCAGCGATTAACCCAGCAATTGCCGCAATTCCCATGATCGTCAAGAGCCCAATTATCCCTTTAGCAGGGCTTTCTGAGGCTGCGATCGCCCCTAATCCGAGACCGATACCCCCCCATACGACTGCGGTAATCATCCCCCCCGCTTCGTTTCCTAACACCCATCCGGCGATGGCTCCGGCAAAGATTAAGGCTATTAACCAAGGTTGACCGGACTCAGAATCTTCACTGGCCGCGATCGTCACCATGAGCCAACCCACGCTGAGAAACACCCAAACCCAGGATGGTATCTTCAATGTGGTTAAAATCCCGGCAATGATGGCATAGCTGAGAAACACCCCGGTTAACCAACCAATGGGGAAAGCAGAGGAAGTGGGGGAAGCAGGGGGAGCGGGGGGAGTTGGGGAAGTTGGGGAGGTCGGGGGAACAGGGGAGACAGGGGAGACAGGGGGAGTCGGGAGGGTAGGGTAGGGGCTGCTTAAATCGGTTTTTAAGGTTTCGTAAGCTTGGCTAATTTCTTTAAATTTGGCTTCCGCTTCCGCTTGTAAGATAGAATTCTGGGGATAGCGATCGGGATGCCAAATCAAGGCCTGATGGCGATAGGCTTGTCTGACCTCCTCTAAGGACGCCCCCGGTTTTATCTCTAAAATTTTATAGCATTCTTCGATTTCCACGTTTGAAATCTATTAACTTGATTTTATTTTCCCCTACAAAGGCAGAAGACAGATCGCTACAATAAAAATTGTATTGCGCTTGGATTAAAACAGTGTTGGAACATCCTCTATTCCTTTTGGTTGATGGTCATTCGTTGGCATTTCGTTCCTATTTTGCCTTTGGAAAAAGTCGCCAAGGAGGGTTACGCACGTCAACGGGTATTCCGACGAGTGTTTGTTTTGGGTTTTTGAAGTCATTATTAGATGTGATGGCAACTCAAAAGCCGGATTATTTAGCGATCGCTTTTGATTTAGGAGTTCCTACGTTTCGTCATGAAGCGGATGAAAATTACAAAGCTGATCGCTCTGAAACGTCTCAAGATTTTATTGAAGATGTGCAGAATTTACAAGAGTTATTACAAGCGTTTGATTTAAGCATTGTTACAGCCCCAGGTTATGAAGCGGATGATGTTTTAGGAACCTTAGCCAACCGGGGAAGTCGGGAAGGATATCGAGTTAAAGTGTTATCGGGAGATCAGGATTTATTTCAATTAATTGATCTTGAAAAACAGATTAGTATTTTACATTTAGAACCGGGCAAAGGTAGTGTTCCTACAGAGTTTTTAGCTCAACAGGTTTATGATAAATTGCAGATTTATCCCCATCAGGTAATTGATTATAAGGCATTATGTGGCGATAAATCCGATAATATTCCAGGGGTGAAAGGTATTGGGAAAACAACGGCGGTTAAATTATTAGGAGAATATGGTTCGTTAGAAAATATCTATGCTCATCTTGAGAATATTAAAGGCGCAACTCGGACAAAACTAGAGGAAGGAAAGGCGGATGCAGATCATTCTCAAACCTTAGCGCGAATTATTCAGGATGTGCCGTTAGAAGTTAGTTTAGACAATTTTAAATTACAAGGCTTTGATGTTGCTAAAATTCAACCGATTTTAGAGAAATTAGCCTTTCAAACCTTTTTAGGAAAAATTAATCAAATTCAACAGCAATTTAAAGGAATAATTCAAACGGAAGTTACAGAAAATCCGGTTACTGTTGGGGAAGATATCGATTTTTGGACACCAGAAGAAACTACAGCTTACCAACAACAGAAACAGTTAAATAGTCCAAGGTCTAAACTTCAACTGCGTTTAATTCAAACCCCAGAAGCTTTAGAAGAGTTAGTTAATATTTTACAACAGCATACTGATGCTAATTATCCCGTTGCTTGGGATACGGAAACCACCTCTTTAGAATTTCTAAAAGCGGAATTAGTTGGAATAGGATGTTGTTGGGGAATAGAAGCAACAGATGTGGCTTATATTCCCTTAAATCATACTCAAGGAACCAATTTAGATAAAGTTCAAACATTAGATCTTTTACGTCCAATTTTAGAAAGCGATCGCCATCCTAAAACCTTTCAAAATGCAAAATATGATCGGTTAATTTTTAGGGTTCACGGCATTAATTTACAAGGCGTTGTCTTTGACCCAATGTTAGCAGATTATATTTTAAACCCTGAAGATAATCATAATTTAATTGATTTAAGTCTCAGACATTTAGGGTCTGAATTAATCGCTCCCAGTTATGATGAATTAGTTCCCAAAGGAAAAACTATTGCTGATCTTAATATTAATCAAGTCGCTGAATATTGCGGAATGCAGGTTTATGTCACCTTTCAATTAGTAGAAAAAATCAAAGCAAAATTGATAGATAAACCTCACTTAATGAAACTTTTAACCGATGTTGAACAGCCTTTAGAATGTGTTTTAGCGGATATGGAATATTGTGGGGTGCATCTGGATATTGAATATTTACAAACTTTGGCAAAAAAACTCGATCAACAGTTAGAAATTATTGAAAATCAAGCTTATGAACTAGCAGGGGAAAAATTTAATTTAGGTTCTCCGAAACAACTCAGCCAACTCTTATTTGAAAAATTAGAATTAAATACAAAAAAAACACGCCAAACCAAAACAGGCTATTCAACGGATGTCAATGTTTTAGAAAAATTACAAGGTGATCACCCCATTATTGATATAATATTAGAATATCGAACTCTAGCGAAACTAAAGTCAACTTATGTAGATGCGTTACCCACAATGGTTGATGCAAAGCAACGCATTCATACCAATTTTAATCAAACTATTACCGCAACGGGACGGCTATCATCTTCTAACCCTAACTTACAGAATATTCCCATTAAAACTGAATTTTCTCGTAAAATCAGAAAAGCCTTTACAACCCAACCCAATTGGCTATTAGTTTCAGCAGACTATTCTCAAATTGAACTTAGAATTTTAGCCCATTTAAGTCAAGAACCGATTTTATTAGAAGCCTATCGAAATAATCAAGATGTCCATACCGTCACGGCTAAATTATTATTTGAAACAGACACCGTAACATCAGAAGAAAGACGATTAGGGAAAACAATTAATTTTGGGGTAATTTATGGTATGGGAGCGCAACGATTTGCACGGGAAGCAAAGGTAAGTAGTGCAGAAGGTAAGCAATTTATTGAACGGTTTAACCAACGCTATTCTCAAGTTTTTGCTTATTTAGAAACTGTTAAAAAACAAGCCATTTCTCAAAGATATGTCGAAACAATATTAGGGAGAAGACGATATTTTGAATTCCAAGGTAGCAGCTTACAAAATTTAAAAGGAGTCGATATTAATTCGATTGATTTAAGCCAATTAGGAAAAAAAATGGGTCAAAATGATGCCCAACTCTTGAGAGCCGCTGCTAACGCTCCTATTCAGGGTTCGAGTGCTGATATTATTAAAATGGCAATGGTACAAGTGCATCAACTTTTAACCCAATATCAATCTCGATTAGTATTACAGGTTCATGATGAATTAGTCTTTGAAATTCCTGAGACGGAATGGGAAGAAATTCAACCTAAAATTAAGACGATTATGGAACAAGTGCTTCCTTTAAGTGTGCCTTTAGTTGTAGATATTCACGCCGGACAGAATTGGATGGAAGCGAAGTAATGATTCTTTATAAAGCAGCCTAAATCAAGCAGATTTTGTATTAATCATTAAACCGCGATCTATAGCTATCAAAAAGTTCATCAATTTTTTGGAGGTCAGATACAAGTGTCCCCCGTTCATCTCGAAACGTGCGATCGCGATCGCCTTTAAAACCCACATTCCGCAGATAGGAGTCAAATTTCCCACTAATTCTAAAAAATTGAAATGGGTTTAAAATTTTTGATGAACTTCCGAGGCTTTACTATCAAATTGTATAGCTAGTTAACCGTTATTTAACTA